>DAOUBY010000071.1:0-9108 GCA_034432325.1 Anaerolineales bacterium | reverse complement strand
TATAGAATTGCTTTTGAAAAACTATCACAACCGCGAAGATTTTGTGGCGCGACATTCATGTCGCTTTAGGTTGCGGAATGAATTCCGCGCTATGCGCTCTCTGGCGCAAACCGCGTAGTATGCGCCCTCTGGCGCAAAAAAAGGAGGCAACATGGACATCCAAACCGTACCCATCGAAAAACCCGAAACCATCAACTTCATTCTCGGGCAGTCGCATTTCATCAAAACCGTGGAAGACCTCCACGAGGCGCTGGTCACTGCGGTGCCGGGCATCAAATTTGGGCTGGCGTTCTGCGAGGCGTCGGGCGACTGTCTCGTGCGCTGGACGGGAACGGATGAGGCGATGATCGAACTGGCAAAAAAGAACGCGCTGGCAATCGGCGCGGGTCATTCGTTCATCCTGTTTCTGGGCGAAGGGTTCTACCCCATCAACGTGTTGAACGCGGTCAAGAACGTGCCGGAAGTGGCGAGAGTCTTCTGCGCCACCGCCAACCCGGTTGAGGTGCTGGTCGCCCAAACCGGGCAGGGACGCGGCATCCTGGGCGTGGTGGACGGTTTCTCTCCCAAAGGCGTGGAAGACGAACAGGGCATTGCCTGGCGCAAGAGCCTTCTGCGCAGGTTTGGTTACAAACTTGGGTAACCCCTCTTGATGTGGGGTCCAACATCTCCAGATTTTGCTCGAAAGCCGGGAGACTTTCGACTCCGATGACCGCCGCGCGCCGAGCCTTGCAAGATCAATATAATTTCGAAAGGTATTGAAATCCGCGGGAGCGGCATGCTAGAATGATAAACAACCTTTGGAGATCGCCATGACCACCACCCGTGCTCCTTCCCGCATCATCCCGCGTGCATTTCCGGGCATCAAACCTGATGAAATCGAGGAGTTGATTGCCCACAGCAAAGTGCGCTCCTACACGCCCGGCGCCATCCTGTGCCAGGAAAACGCCCTGGAGGATACGTTCTACATGATTCTCGAAGGCGAGGCGGAGGTCACCAAGGTCATCAACAACACCGACAAACGTCTGCTCAAAACACTGGGACCGGGGGATTTCTTCGGTGAGATGGCGTTGATTCACAACGCGCCGCGCGCCGCCACCGTCACCGCCCGCACCGCCCTCACCACCCTCGAACTCGACAAAGCCGCCTTCGACCGCGTGCTCAAGAAATCGAGCAGCATCGCCATGGCGATGGTCAGCGAAATCAGCGACCGGCTGCGCTCGAACGACCAGATGGCGGTGGACGATCTGCGCATGCGCGCGGGGGAACTTGCCCAGGCATATCAAAAACTCGCCGAGCAGGAACTCGCCCGCCGCGAGTTTCTCACCAACATCGCCCACGAACTCCGCACCCCGCTCATGGTGGCGCTGGGGTATTTGCAGATGATTCAGAACGGCGTCTTGAGCGGCGACCAGTTATCGGCGGGGATTGAAACGATTTCGCGCAACATTCAGCAAATCGCCGCCCTCGTTAACGACATCCTCTTTCTTCAGGAATTGGATCTCGTCCTGCCCGATTTTCAAGAAGTGGATATGAACCAGGTAGCGCGAGCGGTGATCGAACGCTATGAAGCCGCAGCCCGCGAACGCGGCATCATCCTGCGCTTCGCCCCCACCCCGAACCTGCCCCGCGTTTCAGGGGATTTCAAATCGCTCGAACGGGCGCTCATGGCGCTGGTGGATAACGCCATCAAGTTCAGCCCCAAAGGCGGCGATGTGGACATCCGCGTCATCGCCGAGCCGGAGACCGTGCTCATTGACGTACATGACCACGGCATCGGCATTCCAAAAGAGAACCTGCGCAAAATCTTCGACCGCTTCTATCACCTCGACAAACATGAAGAAAATCTCTTCGGCGGCATCGGGCTGGGACTTGCCATCACGCGTCAGGTCATCGAACAGCATCACGGCACGCTCGAAGTGGTGAGCGACCCCGAGCATGGAACCACCTTTACCATCATCCTGAAGCGCGCCGATAGTTTCCGCCCTTCGGCATAGCAGGTCTTTCACCCTCCAAACTCAATCCTCAATTTTCCCTGTTCATCGTAATACGAGCGGGCGCTGAAGGGCGCATCGCCCCGCTTCATCGTGTGGATTTTGCCCAACAGCGCGGGCAAATCTTCCACAACCGGCAAACCGCCAATGCGCTCAAAAGGCACCCACTCTGCCCAACCTTCTTTTGATGGCTGAGGGTCGCCTTCCCCCTCCCCGCTGAACACATACAACGCAACGCCCGTCTCGCCGGCGTCCACAATCACAACGCCGCACAGCCACAGGTCCGCGCTGAGACCGGTCTCTTCGAGCAGTTCGCGCTTTGCCGCCGAGAGGACATCCTCCCCGCGCTCCACGTGTCCGCCGAGACCGTTGTACTTGTTTGCCCAAAGACGCTTGGTCGGCGCGCCTTTGAGCAGTAAATACGAATCCCCGCGCCGCAAAAAGATGGCGGTGCGGGGAATGACCGTGTATCTGTCCTTCGTTGCGCCCTGGTCGGAAAGAGGCATGGTGAGGAAGATGTCATTGCGAGGAGGGCGTTAGCCCGACGAAGCAATCCCAACTTGCGGGGAGATTGCTTCGGGCTTTGCCACTCGCAATGACATAAAAGTTACGCCACCGTGATGCTCTCATCCAGGTACACATCCTGGATGGTGTTGAGCAGTTTCACGCCCTCTGCCATCGGGCGCTGGAAGGCTTTGCGCCCCGAGATCAGCCCCATGCCGCCGGCGCGCTTGTTGATGACCGCCGTCGCCGCGGCTTCGGCAAAGTCGTTTGCGCCCGATGCGCCGCCGCTGTTGATCAGCCCGATGCGCCCCATGTAGTTGTTCGCCACCTGATAGCGGCACAGGTCAATGGGATGATCGCTGGTCAATTCGCTGTAAATGCGTTTGTCGAGTTTGCCGTAGGAACTCTCGCCGGTGTTCAACGCCAGATAACCGCCGTTATTCTCCGGCAGTTTCTGCTTGATGATGTCGGCTTCGATGGTGACGCCGAGATGGTTCGCCTGCCCGGTCAGATCCGCCGAGACGTGGTAATCCTTGTCCTTTTTGAAGGCGGGGTTGCGCAGGTAGCACCACAGGATGGTCGCCATGCCGAGTTGATGGGCGAGGGCAAAGGCTTCGGCAATTTCGATCAATTCGCGGTGGGAGTCTTCCGAACCGAAGTAAATCGTCGCGCCGATTGCCGCCGCGCCCATGTCGTACGCCTGCTCCACCGTCCCAAACAAAATCTGCTCGAAGTTGTTCGGGTAGGTCAGCAGTTCGTTGTGGTTGATTTTGACGATGAACGGGATTTTGTGCGCGTATTTGCGGGACATGACGCCCAGCACGCCGAAGGTCGAAGCGACGGCGTTGCACCCGCCCTCGATGGCAAGTTCGATGATCTTTTCCGGGTCGAAGTAATCGGGATTCTTGGCGAAACTGGCGCCGCCCGAATGTTCGATGCCCTGATCCACCGGCAGGATCGAGAGATAGCCCGTCCCGCCGAGGCGTCCGTGCTGGTACATCCGCTGCAGATTGCCGAGCACGCGGTTGTTGCGGTCTGACTGTGCAAAGATGCGGTCTACAAAATCGGGACCCGGCAAATGCAGGCGTGCTTTGGGAATTTTGGGCGAATTGAATCCAAGCAGGTATTCCGCCTTATCGCCCAACAGAGATTGAATATCAGTAGTCATGGTACATCTCCTTGACCGGCGCATATTCGAGCCGCCGATGATTTAATTTCTCACCTGATTTGTTTTCAACGGAGGGCATTCCCCAAAAAATTTCAGCAAGCCGCTCCGATTTGAAGGTTTGTTTCTTGATTATAACCAGAAAGTAAGGCTATAATGGGTTCGTGCGACAAATTCAAACAAAACCCGTATATCATCATAGCGCCACCGCGCCATCTTCGTTACGCTTCGACAGGAGGCACCCATGAACGATTTCTTCGAAAAAGTGACCAGCATGCAAGACCCGTTCAAAAAACTGGCGTCCTACATCCCCGGCTTTGGCGGATACGTGGAACGACAAACCCGGCGCGACGCCGACAAACTCTTGCGGGATACTGTCGCACGCCGCTTCGAGGAACAATGGAAACGCACATCGCAACTGCAGGAGGAAATGGTCGGCAGCGGCATGATTGCCTATGTGGACGACATGGAAAAAGCCGCCATCCAACTGCGCACCTTCATTGACCGCATCAGCAGCGCGCCGCGCGGCTATTCCGGGCTGTTCGACGCGGTCAAAATCAACGAAAAGGAACTCGAAGCGATTTACCAGTTCGACGCGGCGTTCTTCGACCTCGCCGAACAAGTGGCGCGCGCCAATGACAACGTGGAAGCCAGCATGGGCGACGAAACCGCCCTGCCAGCCGCCATCCGCAACCTCACCACGCTGGCGCGCCTTGCCAACGAGACCTACGACAAACGCACCGAAGCCATCACAGGATCGAATTCATAACCAACGGGGCATCCCCCCTCTGCAAATTCATCTATGTGGCATACCTATCTCAACGCAACGACAATTGATGAAGCGCTGGCTGTGCTTGCCAAAGAGGGAGAACGCGCGCGCATCGTTGCCGGCGGCACAGACCTCATCCTCGAACTCGAGCGCGGCGTCCGCAAAGGCATTCACACCCTCATAGACGTAACGCGCATCCCGCGCCTCGACCAGATCACCCTCGACGAAGACGGCGTCATCCACCTGGGCGCGCTCGTCACCCACAACCACTGCGTCGCCTCGAAACTCATCCGCGAGCGGGCGGCGCCTCTGGCGCGCGCGGCATGGGAGGTGGGCGCGCCGCAAATCCGCAACCGCGGCACGGTGGCAGGCAACCTCATCACTGCCTCGCCTGCCAACGACACCATCACCCCCCTCATGGCGCTGGGCGCGTCCGTCACCCTCGCCTCCACCCGCGGCACGCGCACAGTCGCCCTCAAAGACTTCTATACCGGCGTCCGCAAAACGGTGATGCAGCCCGATGAAATGCTCCTCGAGATTTCCTTCCCGGCGATGACTCCCACGCAGTGCGGGACATTCGTCAAACTGGCGCTGCGCCGCGCCCAGGCAATCTCGGTGGTGAACGCGGCGGTCGTTTTGGACATTGAGGCGGATACCGTCCGAAACGCCTCGATTACGCTGGGAGCCGTCGCCCCCACCATCATCCACGCAGCGGAGGCGGAGAACTATCTCGCTGGCAAGCCATTGACCGATGAAGTCATCGAAGAAGCCGCCCGCCTGACGATGGAAGCCGCCCGCCCCATTGACGACATCCGCGGTTCCGCCGCCTACCGCCGCGAGATGGTGCGCGTGTGCGCCCGGCGCGGGCTGAGGTCACTGCGCGATGGGGAGACTCAGGCACAGGTCCCGGAAGAGGCGGTTTTGTTGTGGGGAAAGACGCCGCAGGTCAGCGGTCAACGGGCGGAGTTTCCCGCCAATCCCATCGAGACCATCGTGAATGGAAGAAAATACACCGTCCACAGTGGGCATGATAAGACCCTGCTGAGATTTTTGCGTGAAGACCTCGGCTTGACCGGCACGAAGGAAGGCTGCGCCGAGGGAGAATGCGGCGCCTGCACGGTGTTTCTGGACGGGAAGGCAGTGATGGCGTGTCTCGTCCCTGCGCCGCGCGCGCACGGAGCCGAGATTGTCACGGTGGAAGGTCTGGCGCAGGGTGACAGTTTGCACCGGGTACAGGAGGCGTTTGTGCAGGAGGGCGCGGTGCAATGCGGGTATTGCACGCCGGGCTTTGTCATGTCGGCGGCGAAATTGCTGGAGGAGAAGCCCAACCCCACGCGGGAGGAAATCGAACAGGCGATTACCGGTAATCTGTGCCGCTGTACGGGCTATTACAAGATTTTGCAAGCCATCGAGCATGCGGCGCAACTCAACAGCCATTCGTAACACCAATTCTGCATCGAATGACACGAATACGGCGAATAGTCTTTTCAGTAAGCAGCGAGGTCAGGTATGGGCAAGTATAGTTCGCGGGTCGTCAAACCTTCCATGCCGAAGCGCAACACGGTCAATCCGTATATGCGGGGCATCGGTTGTCTGTTGATGTTGATTGTGCCGGTGTTTTCCTACGGCGTGGGCGATTTGCTCGCCGGTCAGGGATTTGGCTCCCAGGTCATTCCGCGCGAATGGTACGGGTATATCACCTTCCCTGCCTGGCTGTCGAAACTGGCGGGCTTGAATGCGGCTTTGCAGTTTTTGATGAAAATCCCTCACCTGCCTGCCACACTGGCGATTACCGTCGTTGTGATGATCATCATCGGCGGAATCATGTCGGTCATTTTTGGGTGGATGTATTCGCTTCTTGCGCCCTCTCAATACGGACCGATGGATGTGCCGCCACCTCGCGTCAAAACGAAGAAATACAAACGCTAAACAACCATGACCACCTATAACAGCATTGGCAAATCTCTTCCGCGTGTGGATGCACGCGGCAAAGTGACGGGCGAAACGCCCTACTCCGGCGACCTTTCGATGCCGGGCATGTTGCACATGAAGGTTTTGTTTGCGGGGCGTCCGCATGCGCGCATCAAGTCCATAGACACCCGCAAGGCGGAAGCCGCGCCCGGCGTGGCGGCGGTGTTCACGGCGAAGGATGTGCCGGTCAACGAGTATGGCTTGCAGTGGCAGGATCAACCCGTTCTGTGCGGACCCGGCTCGGCAAAGCCCGGCGCGGACGTGGTGCGTTTTGTGGGGGATCAGGTGGCAGTCGTCGTGGCGGAAAGCGAAGCGCAAGCCGCGGCGGCGGTGAAGTTGATCGAGGTCGAGTACGAGGATTTGCCCGTGGTCACCGACGCGGTCGAGGCGATGAAGCCCGGCGCGCCGCGCGTCCACGAAGAGATCGGCGATTCGAACATCTGCGTCCATTACAAAATCCGCAAAGGGAACGTGGACGAGGCGTTCGCCAAAGCGGATGTGATTGTGGAGAGCGAGTATCGCACGCCCGTGCAGGAGCATGCCTACCTGCAGCCCGAGGCGGGGCTGGCGTACATTGACGACGAAGGGCGCGTGACGGTGGTCTGCGGCGGGCAGTGGACGCATGAAGATCAGGAGCAGATTGCGCATGCCCTTCATTTGCCCGAAGACCATATTCGCGTGATTTATCCAGCCATCGGCGGCGCGTTTGGCGGGCGCGAGGATATGTCGGTGCAGATTATTCTGGCGCTGGCGGCGTGGAAACTGCGCAAGCCGGTGCGCATCATCTGGTCGCGGCAGGAATCCATCATCGGGCATGGCAAGCGGCATCCGGTTGTTTTGCGAGCCAAATGGGGCGCAACGAAAGACGGCAAGGTCATCGCCATCGAAAATGAAATCATCGGCGACGCCGGCGCGTACATGTACACGACCAACAAGGTGCTGGGCAATTCCACCATCACCTCGACGGGTCCGTACTTCATCCCCAACGTGAAAACGGACGTGTACGGCGTCTATACCAACAATGTGCCCAGCGCGGCGTTCCGCGGATTTGGCGCGCCGCAGGCGTTGTTCATGGCAGAGATGCAGATGAACAAACTCGCCGAAAAGCTCGGCATGGACCCGGTGGAGTTCCGCCTGAAGAACGCGCTGAAGGACGGCGACACAATGGGCGTCGGCACGCCTTCGCCCAGCCCGGTCAGCGTGATT
Organism: Anaerolineales bacterium; assembly: GCA_034432325.1. Taxonomy (GTDB): domain Bacteria; phylum Chloroflexota; class Anaerolineae; order Anaerolineales; family Villigracilaceae; genus Defluviilinea. The sequence goes on along the minus strand of DAOUBY010000071.1, from coordinate 1,502 downwards.
CAGTGCATCGAAGCGGCGAGGGACAGGTTTGGGTGGGCGGTCAGCCCTCGCCCAAAAGGACGGGGGGCTGTCGTTCGCGGGCGGGGTTTCGCGGCAGGGTTCAAGAACATCGGCTTCTCGTTTGGCTATCAGGAAAACTGCTGGGCGAAGATCGAACTGCGCGGCAAGGCGGAAGTGGACGAAGCGATTCTCTACCACGCCAGCGCGGAGGTCGGGCAGGGTACGCACACGGTCATGACGCAGATGGCGGCAGAGGCGCTGGGCTTGCCGCTGGAAAAAGTGCGTCTGGTGGCTTCGGATACGGCGGTGACAGGCACCTCCGGCTCGGTTTCCGCCTCGCGCATGACGTTCATGTCGGGCAATGCCATTCGCGGCGCAGCGGAAATTGCGCTCAAAAAGTGGAAGGCGGAGGAGCGTCCCGCTGTGGGCGAGTTCAAGTATCTCGCGCCGCGCACCACCAACTTCGAGCCTGAAACCGGCTACTCGACTCCCAACTTCGCTTACGCCTGGGTTGCCCAAGCCGCCGAAGTGGAAGTGGACACCGAAACCGGTCACGTGCGCGTGCTGCGCTTCGTCTCCGCCGACGACGTGGGGCAGGCGATCAATCCCGCCCTGGTGCAGGGACAGGTGGAGGGCGCGGTTGTGCAGGCGCAGGGCTACGCCATTCAGGAAGAGTACAAGACGAAGAACGGCTATGTCCTCACCGACCAACTCAGCACGTATCTCATCCCCACCGTGCTCGATATTCCCGAAAAAGTCGAAACCGTCCTCGTGGAAGTGCAGGACCCGAACGGACCCTGGGGGGCGCGCGGCGTGGGCGAACTGCCCTACCTGCCCGTCGCTCCCGCCATCGCCGCAGCGATCCATGACGCGACGGGCGTGTGGATTGATGAATTTCCCTTCACGCCGGAGCGCGTCCTGCGCGCGCTGGGGAAGATTTGACAAAGTTACGATGTAATGTGAGGCAATGAGAAAGCCCTAAATCCGAGTGGTACAATCAAGGACAGCCCTTACACGAGCGCAGGTGGACGTTCTCCAACCTTTGACTGTCTTGCGCTGTAATGGTAGTCAGGAAATAAGCACTTTTCGGGAGATCTCGAATGCCAGGAAGAGGAAAAGCGCCCAAAAGCGGAGATGTATTGAAACAACGTGTTGTTGCTTTGGCTAAAAACCTTGGCTTGAAAGCAGATACAGAAGTCAAAGCAGCGCGAAGGTTGTGGGGGCAGCGGCGGTTTATTGACGTAGTGGTCACTGACCAAAAAAGCGGTAAGCGCCTGGGCATAGAATGTAAATTTCAAGCCAGCGGCGGCTCGGCAGAAGAAAAAATCCCTGCCACGATTCAGGATATTGCACATTGGCCCATTTCAGGAATCGTTGTTATTGACGGCGAAGGTTTCTCTTCGAACATGCAGGGATATTTAATGTCAACAGGCAAAGTGGTGTGGTTCAACGAACTTGAAGACTGGCTGCGGCTGTATTTTGGGTTGTAACATGGGCGATTT
>DAOUBY010000070.1:0-5721 GCA_034432325.1 Anaerolineales bacterium | reverse complement strand
TAGCGCGGAATTCATTCCGCAACCTAAAGCGACATGAATGTCGCGCCACAAAATCTTCGCGGTTGTGATAGTTTTTCAAGAGCAATTCTATACTACACGGTTTTTTCTTCCTTCCGCTGGTAAAACACCAGCAGGGTGCTGCCATATTTCCGCTGGTCGAACTCCTCCAGGTTTTGGATGGCGGGCGCGGCGGTCTTGTATTCGCGCGGCGCAATCTGCACGATGACCCAGCCGTCCTCCGCCAGCCAGCCGGGGTTTTCGTCGAGCAATTCCAGCGCCTTTGCCCACATCTCCTTGTATTGCGGCGGCGCGATGTAGATGTACTCGAACTTTCGATCAGGCTCCGCCGAGAGATACGCAAACGCATCTGCGCGGCGCACCTCCGCCTGCGCCTCGAACCTGCACTGCTTGAGATTTTCCTTGATGACCTCCACCGGCTCGCGGTTCAAATCGGTGAAGCGCACAAACGCCGCGCCGCGGCTCAGCGCCTCGATGCCCACCGCGCCCGTCCCGCCGAACAAATCCCACCAGTTCGAATCAATCACATCCGCGCCCAGGATGTTGAACAGCGCCTCCTTCACCCGGTCAGTGATGGGACGGGTGGTTTCGCCCTCCACCGACTTCAACTTGCGTCCCTTTGCCTTGCCTGCAATGACCCGTAAACTCATAAGACCTCACCCCTGATCGCATGCCGCGCCGCCAGCAGATTTCCGTGCGGCGCAATGACCGGAACCACGCATCCCGTGCCGAGCAGGAAGCGTTTACCGCCCGTCTGCTGGAGGGCTTCTGCCGCCTCTTTCTGTACCTCAGCCTGAGTCCCGTACACGAGCGTATCCTGCCTCATGCCTCCGCACACCATGCCCCCAAACTGACCCTGCGCCTCCGCCAGCGACGGGGCGGTCTCCCGGTCGTGCCAGTTGACGATTTGAAACTCGAAATCCTGCACCAGCGAAAAATACACGCCGCTGCCGTGCAGGTGAAGCAGATTGCACCACAGTCCCTGCGCGGGTTCCAGCGCCTTGAGGTCATTCGGCAGACCGAAGGTTCGATACTCTTCGAGCGAGAGCAGGCTGGCTTGGGCGTGTTGAACGGCGTAGAATACGCCGTCTATGCCGGTTTCGAGACAGGCTTCCACAAAGCGGCGGGTGGTTTCGGCAATGACGGCGAGTCCCTGCATTACGGCTTCGGGGTGGAGGCGTAAATGCGCCAGCAGGGTCTCGCTGCCTGCCAGGTTCTTCGCCTGCGCCAGCGGGCTGAACACCGTCTGAAGCAGGGGCGTCTCGGCGTCGAGTTCGGCGCGGATCAGACGCAGGCATTCGATCTGCGCGGAGAGATGCCGGGAGGTTGGGTCAAGGATGGGGAGCCGCTCCCAGTCCCGAGGTCCGTGAATGACGCGGCGGGTGTATTGCCGCGTCCCTTCGGTGTGACCTCTCCATTCGTCTTCCACGCCCCAGTCCTTCAGGCAAAAAGAGGAAGCAGGCGTCACTTTGACGAGGTCGAAGTCGTATGTTTGCTGAAAGTGCAGTGTGGCTTGGGCGAGCGTTCCCGGCGCTTGATCGTCCACGGGGAAGTGCCGCCATAAGGCAACGGGAGGACGGTCAATCACCTCGCCGTTCATGCCAGCCTGGATGCGTTCCTTGTGGGTTGTCATGGGACCTGCCTGATGGTGCAAAATTTTGCGCCGACGCGCGAGATTTCGAGCACGATGGGCGCTTTGGGATAGGTGGTGAAGTTGTCGTTGGTGCGCGAGTTGGCGAGCACGTAATCGCCCGAGTGGACTTCCACCGCCGGGTCGCCCAACTGGAAGACCTGCACGTTTTCGCCTGCAAACGGTTTCGCCAGATACGCCTCGCGCTTGACGAACAGCCGCACGGGAGCGTTCACTTTTTGCTCGAGCGCCTGCACGGCGTCTTTGTAGCAGGTGAGCCAGTAGTCGGTCTCGTAGGTGCGGAAGGCGCGGCTCGTGCCGCCGATGTAGAAATTGTAATACGTATATTCGTAAGGGTGGAGTTTCAGGATGCCGTAGAGACTCGGTACAAGAAGGATGACCCCGCCAATTGCGCGCAGCCAGAAGAGGGAAGCCGCCCAGGCAGGGAATTTCAAACGCCGCAGCAGGGCGGCTGCTTTTTCGGTGATGACTTCATACGCCAGCCCGGCGAAGACGAAGACCGGAGGCAGGATGAACAGGAAGTGGCGGATACCGTCGTACATGGACGGGCGGCGCAGGAGGATATATGCCGCCAGGGTGAAAAACCACAGGAAGACCAGCGCGAGCGAAATCACCCGGTCTTTGCGGACCTGGAGGCTGGGCGCGCCGTCTCTGAGCATTTTCCAAAACCCGAGCATCACCCCCAAAACCGCCAGCGGGATGACCGGCTCGGTGAGGGTGGTGACAAGCATGAAGGGGAAGTAACGCAGCGGCAGGTTGTTGGCGCGATAAATTTCGCCCTCGAAGAGCAAGCCCAACTGTGTCGGGTTATCGGACATGAAGCGCAGGACGGCGAAAAAGTTGCCGATGGGGTTCTCCCAAAGATAGGGCCAGGTTGCGAGCATGACCGCCGCCGAAGCCAAGCCGTACAGCACGAACCAGCGCCAGGCGGCGCGATCTTTGCGGAGGCTGGGCTTCGAGAGAAAGTAGAGGAAGACCAACAGCCCGGCAAACGGTCCCAGCACGCGGATGGAGGTGGCGATGCCGAGGAAGAACGCGGCGAGGAGCATGCTGCGGGTTTGGGCTTTGGCGTTTTGAGCGAGGGCGTCCACCATTTCGAAACCGAAACATACGGCGCCGAGGAAGAACGTCAGAAAGGGCGGGTCTTTGGGGTTGATGAAGGCGTGTCCCCACAGGAGGGGTTGAAGGGAGAAGAAGACGGCGGTGAAGAATGCGGCGGGTGTGTCCATCCAGCGTTTGGCGAAGCGGTAGAGCAGGTAAATGCCGAGTTGAAAGAAAAGGAAGTTGACGAGGTGCCAGGAGTCGGCGGAGTCTGAGCCGAGGGTTTTCAATCCGTAAGCGAAGGGGCGGGCGAGGAACAGGTAGGCGGGTCCGCGGTTTTTGTGGTCGTCGGCGCTGGCGCCGTAGGAGTTGTAGAGGTCGAAGTGTCCGCTGAACCATTCCTTCGGCGAATAGGCGTAGCCGAGGGCGTCGGCGTAACTGTAAAAGAGGGGTTCATCCCAGGCGGTGCCGTAATCGCGGTAGGTGAGCAGCCCGGCAAGGAGGTTGACGGCAAGGAGCAGAAGGATGGGTTTTTCGGCGAGACGTTTGAAGGCGGAGGTCATAAGAGCGGGCTGCCGGCGGCGTCGAAGACCTTGATGTTTGCCTGCGCCGCCGGGCTGGAGGGGTATTCCTCGTCGAGCAGTCCCCAAATCATCGAATCGCTCCAGCCTTCGCGGAAGGGGGTTTTCTGGCGCAGGGTGCCTTCGTGGGTGAAGCCGAGTTTGCGGGGGATGGCGGCGGAGGCGTGGTTGCGCGGGTCGCAGTGGATTTCGACGCGGTGGATGTGGATGACTTCAAAGGCGACCTTGATGAGCGCGGCGGTGGATTCGGTGATCAGCCCGCGGTTGATGTAATCCTTGTGAAGCCAGTAGCCGATTTCGAGTTGACGCTCGCCGATGCGTGTGTGCAAGCCCGTGCCGCCGAGCAGTCTGGTTTCTTGAGGGTCGAAGATGCCGTACACGTAGTCTTCCTGCATGTCGAACCTGCCGCGAAAGCGTTGCACGCCCTGAAGCCGCATTTCGAAGGGGCGCGGTTCGTCGTGCGCCCAGGGCATCCAGGGTTTGAGGTGTTCGAGGCTTTCGAGGATGGAGTTTGCCAGCAATTGTGTGTCGGCGGGCTGGTAGCAGCGGATGACGAGACGTTCGGTTTCGATGCGGTAGGCAGGGTTGATGATTTTGGTTTGGCTCATTTGCGTCGAGTGTTCTTTTGGGAGCGCTTCTTTTTGCCGAATCCTTCGAGCAGGGTTTGCATTTCGCGTTCTTCGCCCTGCTGTCCTTTGAAGTATTCGGTCATGTAGGAGGAGCGGCGCAGGCGCAGCGCCATGGGGGCGACGGCTTTGAGGTCGGCGAGGGTCACTACGTCGCGGTTGTCGGCGGCGGCATAGGCGCGCGCGGCTTCGAACCAGGTGATTTCGGCGCGCAGAGAATCCACGCCCATTTTTTGCACGAGTTGGATGGCGGGATGGGCGACTTCATCGGAGAGACGGACGGATTTGACTCGCTCGCGCGCGATTTTGATCTCCGCTGCCGCCGCTTCCATTTCCGCCGCAAACTGGGCAATCATCTGACGCGGATTCGCCAGATAGGCATTGACCCGGCGGTAGGCTTCCAGGCGTTCGCCGGCGTCCTCCAGTCCGCGCACGATGACGCGCAGACCGAAGCGGTCGAGAATTTGGGGGCGCAGGCGTCCTTCTTCAGGGTTCATCGAGCCGATGAGGACGAAGCGCGAGCGGTAGGTTGCCGCCAGCGGACCGCGCCGCACGGTGTAGGAGCCTTGTGCGGCGGCGTCGAGGATGGAGTCGATGATTTCGTCGCTGAGCAGGTTGATTTCGTCAATGTAGAGGATGTTGCGGTCTGCCTGGGCGAGGATGCCGCGGCGGACGCGCATGCGGTCGTGTGCGGCGGCGCGTTCGTCTATGCCGCCGACCACGTCTTCTAGGCGGGCGTTGAGGGGGAGTTCGACCAGCCGCACGGGGTCGGGGGCGGTGAGGGGAATCCCTTCGCCGTATTTTTTGGCGCAATCGGGGCAGACGGCGTCTATGCCGCCGAGTTCGATGTCTTCGGGGAGGCAGCCGTAGAAGCAGGTGCTGCGTTCCACGTGGGGGAGCAGGTTGAGCAGACTGCGGACGGCGGTGGTCTTTGCCGTGCCGCGCGGACCGATGAGGAGGATGCCGCCCACGTTGGGGTTGATGAGCCCGAGCAGGAGGGCGAGTTTCATTTCCGTTTGCCCGACGATGGCGAGGAAGGGAAAGGGCGTGGGTTCGGTGATGCGTCCGTCGTCGGGGGGGAGAGGCGGGAGCGATTTGCCGGCGACATAGTCAATCAGTTCGCGCAGGCTGCGAATGGGATGGGCAACCCGTTCCTTCGGTTCGGGCGGGGGTTCGAGGGTGGGGGTGTCGGGGGTGGTCATTTCTTTTTCAGTCTGTGCGCCTGTCGTTCGAGGGCGTCGGTCATTTTGCGCTTGTCGTCATCGGTTTCGGCTTTGAGCGGCGGCACGGGGGTGGGTTTGCCTTCGTCGTCGAGGGCAACGTAGACCAGCCAGGCGGTGTTGGTGTGCGTGCGTTCGCCGGTGATGGGGTTTTCTGCCAGCACTTGCACTTCGGCTTCCATGGAGGTGCGCCCGGCGTAGGTGACTTCGGCGTTGAGGATGATGAGGTCGCCGATGCGGATGGGTTCGCGGAAGGTCATCGAGTCGATGGCGACGGTGACGACTTTTTTCTGGGCGTGGCGCATGCAGGCGAGGGCGCCGGCTTCGTCCACCAGTTTCATGATCCAGCCGCCGTGGACGTTGCCGAGCAGGTTGGCGTGTTCGGGGTGCATGAGTTGGGAGATGGTGACGCGCGAGGCGCGCATGGTTTTGGGAGGGAGGGTGTCGGTCATGTTTTGCTCGCCATGAGTTTACCATTTTTGCAGGACTTACACAAAACCTTGCGTAGCGCGGAATTCATTCCGCAACCTAAAGCGACATGAATGTCGCGCCACAAAATCTTCGCGGTTGTGATAGTTTTTCAA
>DAOUBY010000069.1:0-17923 GCA_034432325.1 Anaerolineales bacterium | reverse complement strand
GCGTTCTTCAGATAGAATTCGATGAAGGCGCTGATTTCGTCCTTCTGGTCAATGCGGGCGCGGTTGACGTAGATGAACAGCGGGCGGGAGAGCGGCTGGTAGGTGCCGCCTGCAACGGTTTCGGTGCTCGGCAAGACGCAGTTGCCGTCGCCGTTGTCAATTGCCACCAATTTGAGTTTGTCGGCGTTCTCTTCGTAGTACGCCAGACCAAAGAAGCCGAGCGCGTTCACGTCGCCTGCGATGCCCTGCACGAGGACGTTATCGTCTTCGCTGGGGAGGAAATCGCCGCGGCTGGAGCCTTCCTTGCCGACAATTGCCTGGGTGAAGTAGTCATACGTTCCCGAGTCGGTGCCTGCGCCGTAGAGGGCAAGCGGCTGATCGGGGAAGCCTTCACGCACCTGGCTCCAGTTGGTGATCACGCCTTCGGCTTCGGGTGACCAGATTTTCTTGAGTTCGTCCACGGTCAGGCAGGAGACGAAGTCATTTTGCGGGTTGACCAGCACCGCCAGCCCATCGAAGGCGACAGGCAGTTCCACATATTCGATGCCATTCTGTTTGCACAGTTCGGTCTCGGATTCTTTGATGGGGCGGGATGCGTCGGAAATATCGGTCTCGCCATTGCAGAACTTCTTGAATCCGCCGCCCGTGCCGGAGATGCCGACGGGCACGCGCACATCGGGGAACTCCGCCTGGAATTCCTCGGCGACGGCGGCAGTGATGGGCGCCACCGTGCTGGAGCCGTCCACGAGGATGGTGCCTTCGACGGGGCCGGGGGTGGGGGTGATTTCGACCACTTTCTCGACGACCTGGGTTTGGATGACAGTCACCGCTTCAGGCGTGGCGGCGGCAGGCGAGCCGCAGGCGGCAAGCAAAAGACTCGCCGCAACGAACACGAACAACAATGAACGAACTGTTTTGGTCATTTCTGATTCTCCTTTTTATTTTTGTAATAGGACTTACGCAAACTTTGCGTAGAGCGCGTTCTCCAACGCGTTGGAAAGGTCATTGGCGTTAGAGAACGACGATTACGCGTAAGTCCTATGTAACAAGGCGATGATAACAACCGCCTTTTAATGACAATGGAAGAAAGGGTTAACGTCTTGTTAAGAAACGCCCCGTCCCTGAGTGAACATCCTTGAATAAAAAAATCCTGTCCGCCGGAGCCAGCGGCGGACAGGATGTCTCCCGCAGGAGACAACACAAGGAGGAGAAGTTCAATCACTGCGGAAAAGGGTCATTTTCTCCGATTCGAGCAGTGTTGTTCCATACGTTGATTCGTCCCAGCGCCAGGTGTTGAGGTCGGTGATAGCGCGGTAGGCGGTGAGATCGAGTTGAAGCGGGGTGACGGAGACGAAGCCCTCCGCCAGCGCACCCACGTCGGTGCCGCGTTCGGGGACGCCGGTCGGGGCGTCTCCGCCAATCCAGTAGTAGGGCTTGCCGCGCGGGTCGGTGCGCTCATCGAGTCGGCTGTGGTAAACCCGCAATCCCTGACGGGTGAGGAGAATACCGCGAATCTTGTCGTCGGGAAGAAAAGGCACATTGATGTTGAGCAGGATCTCGTGCGCGAGACCGTTTTCGATCACCTGTCTCACAACTTTTGAGGCAGCGCGGGCGGCGGGTCCATAGTCCACATCTCCCAGGTGTCCATCCACGGTTTCGAGCGAGACAGCAACACCGGGGATGCCGGCAATCACGGCTTCCATTGCGGCAGTAACGGTGCCGGAATAGGTGACATCGTGACCGAGGTTGGCGCCCGCGTTGATGCCCGAGACGACCAGGTCAACCGGCTCTTTGAAGAATCCGAGCGTGCCAAGCGCCACGCAGTCGGAAGGAGCGCCGTCGCTGGCAAATGCCTGCGTGCCGTCAGCGAGACGCACCTCGCGGACACGCAGGGCGCGGTCGAGCGTTTTGACATGCCCGCCCCCAGACCAGTTTCGGTCTGGCGCAAGCACCGAAACTTTTCCCAGCCGGCGCATTTCGCGCACCAGCGCCAGCAGTCCCGGCGCAAGGACGCCGTCATCGTTGGTGACAAGGATGTGTTTGGTCATTTCGATTTGCCGCGCTTCAGGTCGTTCTGCCGTTTCTGGAATGTGTCCACAGCAAAGATTGCCGCCAGGCTGATGATCATGAGGTAGAGAAAGATTGTTTCCATTTTTTCTCCTTGAAAACGGTAGTATCTCAATTGTTGTGTAAAAGTGGCGCGAGATTAATCTCGCGGTACGAATTTACACAACTTTCGGCATACAACCTTGAAAACCACCATCAGGAACAGGAAAGCAAAGATTAAGAAGCGATTCCATGCGCGTTCCTTATCCGTGCGCCGCCGCCAGGCGGGTCAAGGCGCTGCCGAGGTAATTCGCCGCCCAACTGCCGAGGATGCGGACGGGCGTCCATTCGGCTTGTTTGCGGATGCGGACATTCCCGGTTTGCAGGGCGGCGATCAGGTCGGAGGCGGTACGCCCCTCGAACTCGGTCGCGCCCAAACCGATCGCTTCGACGACGTGTGCGTCACTGCTGGCGGTTTGGGGAATGCCCAGCCGCTCGGCGAGGATGCGGGCATAGTGGTTGCTCATCCTGTCTATGGCGGTGGCGTTGTAGGTCTCGATGGCAATGAGGATGCGGGCGGCATCGGGGTTGCGCAACGCGCGCAGGATCGCATAGGCGCTCAGGCTCTTCATGCCCAGCCCGCCCGCCATGGGATGCGGCGCAATGCAAAAGCCGCCTAACTCCCCCACCCTGAGGATGGTTTCAATCAACGGTTGGGCGGGCGGGATTTTCTCCGTGACGTTGAGCGCGAGCAGGTCGCCTTCGGAGGTGGTCACCTCGATGCCGGGGATGACTTCAATTCCGCAGGTTGAGGCAAGTTCCAGCGCTTTGAGCGAACCGGCAATTTCGTCGTGATCGGTGACGGCGATCACATCCAACCCAGCCTGACGAGCGCGGTTCAACACGGCGGGTACGGAGGCGGTGCCGTCGTAACTATAAACGGTATGGATATGCAGGTCGGCAAGTCCCATGTTGCTCCTTTGGTTTCCCCATCAGTGTAGCAAAGGGCATTTAATGGCGGGTCAAGAGCGGTTTAAGATCGGGTTAACGATTTAAGACACAAGAGCCCGGGAGGAGAACCGGGCTCTGTGTAGAGGAGAGATGTAGTCTTTTTTTGGAGTGGTTCAGGAGCGATTTCGCCCGTCTTCCTGCTGGCACAAGAAGGCGAGCCGCTTCTGCCGCACATCCACGGAGATGACCACAAGCAAACCCAAAACCAACATAAGGAGGAGAGTGACCACGCCCGTAGGATAGCACACAGCCCAAAATCCGTGCTTTACAGGGAGTTTGCCAATGCAAAACAATTATGCAAGCCGGTTTTCCCCCTTTGTGAGCGAGAATGCTTCAGCAAATCCCCCTTCCTCCACGCTTTCTTACCCAAACTGACTGATCACCCCCGCGATCAGGCAAATCTGCCCGAGGTGATAGGCGGCAATGTTGAAGAGCCGTCCGTTCCGAATGGGGGCGACGAACTTGTTCCACGCCAGGATGATATCGGAAAGATAGAAAAGGAACGCCCCCGCGCTGACCAGCAGAGACGCGCCCGCCTTCCATTCCGGGTTCGAGAGGGTGGTCATGGCGGCGTACAGCATCGCGGTAATCACCGCCGCATACAAAAGGACGGGCGCGACCAGCCGCGCCTCTTTGCCGGCGCGCATCGAAGCGACAATGCGGCGCATAATCCGCACTGCGCCCATCAACAGGATGACCAGCAGAACAGCCTGCCAAAAACCGAACTGCCTCCATTCGTTCTGGAAGCCGCCGAGGTAGGAAATGTGCGCCAGCAGAAAAGCAACCAGCCCAAACAAAAACCAGCGCTCCTGCTGGAACATCAGGAACACATCCCCCGCCAGCGAAAACAACACCCCCAGCCCGAACCAGAACGTCAGCCCTTGCAAGCCCGTGCTGGAATACAGCCAGCCGAACAGACACACCATCACCGCCGGCTTCGTCAGGTATTCCAGTTTGCCCCACCCCCTCCACAACACCATCAACTGCCACAACGCAAACCCCGCTGCCAGAATGAGCCAGAGAATCATTCGTGCCTCCCAAAGCAACCAACTTCAATTCGGGATAACCGCCGAGACGCGGAAAACACAGAGAAACCCATGGAAAAATCTCCGCACTACGTCATTGCGAGCCGGATGGTCGAGTAGAACGGGTACGCTTCCCGTTCATATCGAGCCCATGCAACAGGAGCCTGCTTCGCAGCCAACGCCCGCAGCGACATGTTCTACCTTTTTTTCTTCTTAATTCGATAGCCAAACCGCTGCAGGGCGTTTTCGTCGTTGCGCCAATCCTTCAACACCTTCACGCGCAGCTCCAAAAAGACCGGCCGTCCACCCATGGCTTCGATCTCCCGGCGCGCATCGCTCCCAATGCGCTTGAGCATCCTGCCTCCCTCGCCGATGACAATCCCCTTCTGCGACTCGCGCTCCACGAAAATCGTCGCCGCAATGTACGCCATGCCGTTCTCGCGCTCTTTGAACTCATCAACGCGCACGCCCACGCTGTGCGGCACCTCGTCGCGCAGGTTGTTCAGGCACGCCTCGCGGATCAGGTCGGCGGCGATGTCGCGTTCGTAGGAATCCGTGATCTGGTCTTCGTCGAACTCCGGCGGGCGGATGGGACTGAGAGAAACCAGCAGATCGAGCAACCCGCCGAGATTCTTCCCCTCAAGCGCAGACAGCGAAACGACGTGCGCCTCTTTCTTGACCGACGCCTGATACGCTTCGAGATGGCGGGTCAACGCCTCAGCCTGGATCAGGTCAATTTTGTTGGCGGCAAGCACGAGCGGAGTCCGACGCGGCAGGTCATCGAGCAGGAGTCCGATCTGTTTGTCCTCCTCCGTCGGCGGCACAGACGCATCCACCAGCCAGAGGACGACATCCACGCCTTCGAGCGCCTCCTGCGCCTCCTGATTGAGAAAGCGTCCCAGTTTGTGGCGCGGGTTGTGAATGCCGGGCGTGTCCACAAAGACGAGTTGATAGGCGTCGGTGGTAAGGATGCCCAACTGACGCTTGCGCGTGGTCTGCGGCTTGGGCGAAACTGCCGCGATCTTCTGCCCGAGCAGGGCGTTGATCAGCGTGGATTTGCCGACGTTCGGACGACCGACGACAGCGATGTATCCTGTGCGGAAGTCGTTCATGGAATCCTTTCGTAAATGCGGATGGCCGGGTTGATGAACTCGAAGCGGATTTGCGGCAGGTACGGCGGCAGGGTGTATTCGAATTCGGCGAGGAGTTTGTAGCGGCTGGACCTGCCCGTTTCGAGTTGTTTGAAGAAGCCGCATTCAAGCGGCATGGTTTCGCAGTAATGAGGGTCGTTGAATTTATCGGCGGTGAAACTGTCCACCACGAAGTAATCGGTCTGGCGGTCAACGAGCCCGGCTTCGCCGGCGTTGTATGCGAACTTGTCGCTCTCCGGCAGGGGTTCATTGCCTTTGATAAAGTAGATGGGGTAGTTGTGTTCGCGGGTAAAGCGCTCCGACGGCAGGGTGGGAGGGTAATAGGTGTGTTCCAAAGACGTGCCTGCCGGCAGGGTGTCCATGAAGGCGCTGGCTGGGATGCGCGCGTCGTTGATGACGAGGAGCATGAGGCTGAACAGCCGGGCGAGGGAGTAGAGGACGATCCCCGCCGCCGTCAAAGTGACTGCCAGCGGATAGATGGTCTTGCCTGTTGCTTTCGCCCGCGCGTGGAGGTCTGCAAGGAAGAACGCCGTCAGAATGGCGAGGAACGGCATGAGCGTCAGGAAGTAGCGCAGTTGGTAGTTGTAGGAGACCATCATCGGCAGGTCGAGGACGAGGATCGCCAGCAGGAGGATGGCAAAGGGTTTCTTCTGCGGGTCTTCGCTCTGCTGCGTGCTGACGACTTTCCAGACCGCCCAAAGCAGCGCAGCGCCGAACAACAGCATGAGCGCAAGACCCAGTCCGTTTGCCATGACGGCATATTGACCGATGATGCCGCGCACGCTGCCGGGCTGGTGTCCGTAGTTTGCCTGCCACTGCAGGGTGGAGAATAACCGCTTGAAGTAGAACGCCATCCAGGTCAGCGCTTTGGGGGTGCCGAGGGCAAAACCGAGGAAGGCGAGACCGACGCTGATGTACAACGTCTCGCCGATGGAGAACCAGTTCTTGCGGAGGTCCCGCCGCCCTTCGAGCAGGTACACCGTCAGCGGGGCGAGGACGAGGCTGCCGCCGATGTATTTGCTCGAAGCCGCCATGCCGACGGTCAGGAAGGAGGCGTAGAGCCAGAGGCGGTTTTGGTTAATCGAGTAATTGAGCAAAAACAGGACACTCAATGTGGTGAAAAAGACCAGGTAGGTGTCGTTGTGGGCGAAGCGTCCGTTGTGGGACATTTCGCTGACGCAGATGAGGAGCAGTCCGCTCAAGCCGGCGACCGTGACGCTCCCTCCGATGCGGCGGGCAATGACATAGGTGAGGACAACTGTCAGCCCGGCGAGAAGCGCCGAAAGGATGCGCGAGGCGATGAGGATGTCGCCATCGGTTTTGTCGAGGGCAAGGAGCAGTTTGCCGAGGAAAAACATCGTGTACTGGGGCAGGTCGGGGTAGTCGAAGTTGTATTCGCTGAATTGCCACTCGCCATGCAGCGCTTTGATGGAGCGGACGACGATTTCATCGGGATGCCAGACGCTCGGCGCGCCCCATGAGATGCCGGGCAGGGTGAAGGCAAGGAAAAGCAAGAACAGCCCCAGAGGGATGAGAAATTCGTATTTTTGGATGGTTGTTTTGTACGGGGAGGATGAGGTTGCCATAGGCGGTAAGGTGCCTTATCTTATCATGCCATCACCGCGCCTTCCATCTTCAACAGCCATTCCTTCGTAGGCAATCCCTCTCCGCCGCCGTAGCCGTGAAGTTTGCCATCCGCGCCGATGACGCGGTGACAGGGGATGACCAGCGGCATGGGGTTCATGGCGTTGGCGCGGCCTACGGCGCGGCAGGCGCGCGGACGGTTGATCTCGCGGGCAATTTCCAGGTAAGTGCGCGTCTCGCCGTAGGGGATGCGGCAAACCGCCTGCAATGCCTCGCGCTGGAACGGGGTGAAGAACGTCCAGTCTATGGGGATGGTGAAGGCGGTGCGTTTTCCGTTCAGGTATTCGGAGAGTTCTTTTGCGTAGGGCTTGATCTTCCGCGCATCGGGCTGGACGGGACGTTTGAGCCGCGCGAGATAGCGGTCCAGCGCGGGTTGAGAATCCGCCCATTCGACGGCGACCAGTCCCAGGTCTGAGGCGGCGAGGCGCAGGTCGCCGAGCGGAGTCCCGTTCAGTTCGCCGGTGTAGATGGGAGACAAGGCAGGCGTTTTGGTCTTCATAAAAAATCACCACCGAGGGGTCGCCTCGATGGTGATTATAGTCGGTTTGAGACATCCGAAGTCTCAAAGACTTCGGATGTCTGGTTTCAATAATTCGACACCATGTCAATCAGCCCCAGTTCGCGGGCGCGGTGGTCGCACCAGCGGAAGGTGAACACGGATACGACCGCAAAGACGACCGTCAGCCCGAGCAGGATGCCGAGCAATTGCAGGTTGCTGTATTGCGCCAGCGTGGGGAAGGCTTGCGCCACCTCGCCGATGAGCGAGCGGCGCATGAGTTCGAGCCAGTAGGTGATGGGCATGACGTAGCCGATGGGACGCAGCCAGGCAGGCAAAACCTCGAGCGGAAAGATCGCGCCGCTGAAGAGGTAGAGCGCCCCCGCCACCGCCTCACCGATCAGGAAGAAGTGATGCGCCACCATGAGCGTGACGCTGGCGAGGATCAGCCCCATCATGGCAAGCATGGTCACGCCGATGAAGAGGGAGACCAGGAAAAGCCCCCAGTTGACCTGCGTCAGATCGAGCGGGACGTTGAGGAAGAGCACGCCCGCCGTCAGGATGACGATGACCGCCACCGTGCCGATGAGGAAGCGCGAAACGCCGCGTCCCAGCCAGTAGAAGGGAATCTGGATGGGCGCAATGTACATGTACTTGAGCGTCTTGTAATGCTCGCGGTCGTCAATCACCGCCCATGAGACTCCCGCCATGACCGCGCCGACGTAGGTGTAGAAGGCGTTGCCAAGATAAATGTACGGGAAGAGCGGCGAGTCGTATGCGCCGCCTGTGATGATGCTGTACATCACCACGAGAATGGCAGCGGACGCCAGCGGTTTGATGATGACGTACACAGCGAACAGAAAGGGATCGGTCCAGTTCGACTCGACCTGCCATCCCAGCCAGGTTGCCATGGTGAAAGAACGGGTGATTTCGGAACGGTTCATTAAATCTCCACTTCAATACCATTTACCAGTTACTGCTTACCAATGATTGGTAACTGGTAATTGGTAAGTTATCTGCGGCTCTCCGTCAGCCTTCCCTCGCGGATCGCCAACTTTTCCATGTAATCGAGCAGGAACTTGGCGCCGACGAGAAAGACCGCGCATAAAACAATCAGCACGGCGATTTCCACTTTCACGCTCAAAAAGCCGAGCAGTGCGCCCGAAGGGAAGACCAGTTGACGCATCGCGTCCAACCCCAGCGTGAGCGGGATGATCGAAGCCGCCGCGGCAACCCAAAAGTTGAATGACTTGATCGGGAAGTAGAACCCCGAAACGAGATAGATCGGCTCTTGCGCCAGGTTCGAGATGTGCCACGCCTCGCGGCTGAGCAGCAGAAACAGCGACGCGCTCATCATGCCCATGCCGTACAGCGCGGTCATCACCAGAAAGAAGACCAGCAGCAGTTGCGTAAAACTGGCGACCGAATACGTCACATTGAACATCAGCGAACCGACGATGACGATTGCCGTGGCGCGCAAAGCCGTGGCAAACAATCCGCCCACCGCCATGCCGAGCAGAATCGCCATCATTGAGTTGGGCGCAATGATATACAAGGCAAGGTTGCCCTGCTCCTTCTCCCAATACAACTGGCTGGACATGCTCCACAGCACGTTCATCCAGAAGGAGGTCATCGCGCCGCCCATCACCACGAAGCCCACGTACTCCTCGGGCGCGCCGATGGCGCGGTACACAAACACATAAGCAGAGACCGCCAGCATGGGCAGGAACACGTCGAAGAACAGCCACGATTTCTCGCGCTGCATGCCGATCACGCGCGGATAGGCGCGCGCCGCAATCGTCTTCAAAAACAACCGCCAGCCGCTCACCTTGGGCGAGCCGCGCAGCGCCAGCGAAGAATTAGCCTGCATGGGGCGCCTCCTCCTTTTCCACATCCTCCATCTTCTGCCCCACCAGATCCATGAACACGTCTTCCAGCGTCGGCTCGCGCTTGGTCAGACGTTTTACCTTGACCTGCTTCTGCGTCAGGATGTTGATGACGCTTGCCAGCGCGGATTCCTCCTGCAGGATCAACTCCAGCCTCGCGCCGCCTTCGATGTCGGTCAGCGCGGCTTTGCGGACCTCGGGCTGATCCTGCAAAATTTGCGATGTCAACCCGTTGAGCGGGCTCGTCTCGATCTCGAAGATGGCGTCGCGCTGCAGGTTGCGCTTGAGGTTGGCGGGCGTGTCGCAGGCGAGCACGCGTCCCTTGTTGATGATTGCCACGCGGTCGCAAAGTTCCTCCGCCTCCACCATGTAGTGCGTGGTGAGCAGCAGCGTGCGGCGTCCCTCACCCTTGCCCTCTCCCCCGGCGAGAGGGGATGCCTCCAGCCAGTTGCGGATCAGCCTGCGCACGTCGCGCGCCGCGCCCACGTCCAGCCCGAGGGTCGGCTCGTCGAGGAAGAGCACTTCGGGGTCAGTGAGAAAGCCGCGCACGATGTTCATCTTCTGCCGCAGTCCGGTGGAAAGGTCGGATGATTTCGTGTGAATGCGGTCTTCCAGCCCCACCATCTTCAGCAGTTCCACAATGCGCTGGTTGGCTTCCTTCGAGGGCATGCCGTAGAACTGCGAGAACATCCACAGGTTCTCGCGCACGGTCAACAAACCATAGCCCGACGACTCGCCGCCCGAAACCATGTTGATGCGCGGACGAACCAGGTTCGGGTGTTGGCTCACGTCATAGCCGGCAACGCGCGCCCAGCCCGAGGTCGGAGCGAGAAGCGTGGTGAGGATTTTGATGAGGGTCGTTTTGCCGGCGCCGTTCGGTCCGAGGAGTCCAAACAGTTCGCCGCGCTCCACCGTCAGGTTTACACCCTCAAGAGCGACCAGTTCCTTGCGTACCTGTTTTTCCTTTTTGTTGCCGCGAATCTTATAAATGCGGCTCAAGTCCTTCGTCTCTATGGCGAAATCGGTCATTTTTCTCCTAATCTTTGGAAAATTTGTTCTATTATACACCCTTCTCCCCTGACATTCCTGCAAATTGTCGGACAATCGTAGGGGAATCGTAGGTTTTGCGTCAAGCACTGCCGGGGGCAGTATGATAAATTAGGGGCTGTAAGGTGATTTCTCTTCTCCTCCTTTTGCAAGGGAACCGCGGTCGGCGTCCGCGGTTCTCGCATTTAACGGGCAGGTTGGCAGTATAATGCAAACACTCAACCCTGCGAGGATGTCATGCCCGTACAAATTACCATCATCGGTCTCGGACAAATCGGCGCGTCCATTGGGCTTGCCCTGAAGGCGCGCGGCGCCGACCTCACCATTGTGGGACACGATAAAGACTTCCGCGCCGCCAAAGCCGCCCAGGAAGCCGGCGCGGTGGATACCTGGAAGTACAACCTGCCCGACTCGGTGCGCGGCGCCCGCCTGGTGGTGCTTGCCGTGCCTTTCGCGGAGGTGCGCGAAACGCTGGAAGGCATTGCCCCCGACCTGCAGGAGGGGACGCTCGTGCTGGATACGGCTCTTGCCAAAGGGACGGTTGCCGGCTGGTCCCGCGAACTTTTGCCTGCGGGACGGTTCTACGTGGGGCTTTTCCCAGCCATTCACCCCGACCATCTGCACGGCATTGACTACGGCACATCCGCCGCCCGCGCCGACCTGTTCGAAAAGAGCGTGACGGTGGTCACTGCGCCTGCCGGCACGCCCGAGAATGTGTTCAGCCTGACCCTCGACTTCATCTCTCTGCTCGGTTCGCTGCCCCTGCTGATGGATACCGCCGAAGCCGACGGTTTGCTGGGCAAGGTGCAGATTCTGCCGCAACTTGCCGCCGCCGCCCTGCTGGATGCCACGCTCGACCAGCCCGGCTGGCTGGAGGCGAAGAAACTCGCCGCCCGCCCCTATGCCGCCATGACCTCGGCGTTCGCCTACCACGACGATGCCGTCTCTCTGCGTGAAGCCGCGCTGGAAAACCGCGAGAACATGGTGCGCCTGCTCAATTCCTACATCGCCTCCCTGATTCAACTCCGCGACGAACTCGAAGACGGCGACCGCGAAGCGCTCGGCAAACGTCTCGAAGCCGCCTGGCGCGGACGCATCCGCTGGTTCGAGGAGCGCTCCGAAGCCGAATGGCTGAACAGGGAAGCCCAAAAAATTGACACGCCCTCCTTCGGCGAGCGCATCAATCAGATGCTCTTCGGTTCCGCCCTCTCCGACCGCACCAAAAACAAGTGACCCAGTGCTTTTGCTACATCGTCGAATGCGCCGACGGCACGTACTACACCGGCTGGGCGCTTGACCCCGAAAAGCGGGTGAAGGCGCACAACGCCGGGCGCGGCGCAAAGTACACGCGCACCCGCCGCCCGGTGCGGCTGGTCTATGTGGAGCCTCAGCCAGACAGGAAGACGGCAATGAAACGCGAGTTTCAAATCAAACGGCTGGGACGCGACGGAAAGCGTAAATTGCTGGAGAAGGCGGGCAGGTAACAACGAAAAACGGCTGGAATCATGCGACCTCCAGCCGTTTCCTTAACGCGTAATTGGCGTTCTTTTATGCGTAATGGGCGTTCTCTAACGCCAGCGCGTCAGAGGACGCGCTCTACGCAAGGTTATCAATCGGTAAACAACGGCAAATGTCCCAGCGCAAGGATGTGCATCCACTGGGCGCGGTCGCCTTCGGTGAAAATCGCCGCCTCGCGGACGACGGTGGAGCCAGCCTTATCGAGAATCATCCGCATGCCCTGCAGGGTGGAGCCGGTGCTGATGACATCGTCCACAATCACCGCCCGCTTGCCCTTCATCATCTCGATATCCTTCTCGTCCAAAATCAAAACCTGCGGCTGACCGGTGGTGATGGACAGCGTCTCCGCCATGAGCGCCGCGCCCATGTAGGGCTTATAAACCTTGCGCAGCACCACGTAGGGCTTCTTCGTCTCCACCGAGAGCGCATGCGCCAGCGGAATGGACTTGGCTTCCGCCGTCACCAGCACGTCGTACTCCACATCCTGGAGTTTGAGCGCCAGCTCGCGCGCGCACGCCTGAACCAGTTCCGTATCTCCCAGAATGTTCAGAATGGCGATTCGCAGACCGGGCTTGACCTCGAACAGACGCAGGTCTCGTTTGAGACCGGCAATTTCCACGCTGTAGGTTTGGTATTTCGACATTTCTCGTTCCTGGCTCTGGAATTTCTCGCCCCGTAGTTTATCATAAATCACCTTATAATGTTCACCGCTATGCTCCCCGACCTCCGCCTCCACGACCGCCTGCGCCTGCGTAAACCGCACCCCTGCGGCTCCTACGAATGGATGGTCACCCGCCTCGGCGCCGACATCGGCTTGGAATGCCAGGGATGCGGGCGGCGCGTTCTGCTCACCCGCCGCGAACTTGCCCGGCGGCTCAAAACCAACCTCACCCGACATGAAGAAGAGCAAAATGCAACCCCCAACACAGACCCCTAGACCCCCTCACGTCGTCTTCTATTTTTCCGACACGGGCGGCGGACACCGCTCCGCCGCGGAAGCCATCATCGAAGCCCTCCGCCTCGAATACGGCGACCGCATCACCACCGAGATGGTGGACTTCTTCAAGGACTATGCCCCCCTGCCCTTCAACAAAATGCCCGACTGGTACCCCCACATGGTCAAAGCCCCGCAGTTGTGGAGCGCCAGTTTTCACGCCACCGACGGCCGCGCCCAGGCGCGCGCCATCACCGCCACCATGTGGCCCGTCGCCCGCCGCGCGGCAAAGGCGCTTGTGCAAAGCCACCCCGCCGACCTGATCGTCACCGTCCACCCGTTTGCCAACACCTTCGCCCTCAAAGCGCTCGGCAAAGACCGCCCGCCCTTCCTCACCGTCGTCACCGACATGGTCACCACCCACGCCCTGTGGTACGACAACCGCGCCGACCTCATCCTCGTCCCCACCGAAAAGGCGCGCGAACGCGCCCTCAAATACAACATGCCGCCCGAAAAAGTGCGCGTGGTGGGGCTTCCCGTCGCCGACCGCTACTGCCAGCCGATGAAACGGAAGAGCGCCCTGCGCAAAAAACTCGGCTGGACGCCGGACAAACCGACCGTGCTCCTCGTGGGCGGCGGCGAGGGGATGGGTCCGCTGGCAAAAACCGCCTACGCCATAGACGCTTCGGGGCTGGACCTGAACCTGGTCATCGTGTGCGGGCGGAATCAAAAACTGAAAGCGGCTCTCGAAGAGCGCTCGTGGGAGAACCCCGCCTACATCTACGGCTTCACCCGCGACATGCCCGACTTTATGCGCGCCGCCGACTTCATCGTCACCAAAGCCGGTCCCGGCACCATTGCCGAGGCGCTCAACGCTCAACTGCCCATCATCCTCTATGCCAAACTGCCCGGGCAGGAGGACGGCAATGTGACCTTCGTGCAGGAGGAGGGCGCCGGCGTTTGGGCGCCCTCCCCGCAGGAGGTGGTGCGGACGCTGACGCGCTGGATCGCACGACCCGCCGAACGGCAGAAAATCATCGAGAACTGCCGCCGCGCCGGCAGACCCGAAGCCGCGCGAACGATTGCCAGAACGATTGGGGAAATGCTGGGGATGTAAAAAAACTTCCGTCATTGCGAGTGACGAAGCAATCTCCTTCATGGTGCAGGGGATTGCTTCGTGGCGTTAGACGCCACTCGCAATGACGGCGTGCGTTTTTTAATACAGCGGTATCCTCGCGCCGTTGACCTTTGCCGCCTGGTCGGAAAACAAATACTGCATGGCGGCGACGATGACATCGGGCGTGGCGCCGGCGCCTTTGTTTTCCACGTCAATGGCGCGGACTTGAATGATGTTCGCCGTGACGCCGTGTTCTTTGAACTCGGCAGCGAGCGTCAGGACGAGGTTTTCCTGCGCGGCTTTGGCGGCGGTGTAGACGCCGCTCTTGCCGGGCGGGTTTGCCACCGTCGAAGCGGAGACCACGATGACGCGCCCCCAGCCGCTGGCGGCAAGTTTGGGCGCGAAGGCGCGGAACAGGTGAAACGTCGTCCACACGTGCTGGTCGAGCATGAAGGTCAGGTCGTCGGGGCCGGTTTCGGGCAGGGTCTTGCCGCCCATCCAGCCGCCGACGAGGTGAATCAGGGCGTGGAGGCTGCCGAATTTGGCGGCAACCGCCTCGGCGGAGTCCCGAACCGCCTGCTCGTCGCGCAGGTCAACGATGGAGGCGAGAAGCCGGCTTTCGGGGAGATTCAGGCTCGCGAGCAGGGAATCCAGTTTTGCCTGGTTGTTAGCGAGCAGGGCAAGGTTGTGACCCATGCCGGCAAATGCGTGAGCGGTCTTTTGCCCCAGCGCGCCTGTCGCGCCGGTGATGACGATGGTTTTTCCCTTTCCCTTTGGGAGAGGGGCAGGGTGAGGGTTATTCATACAGCGCCTTGATTTGACTCTCGTCCATGCCTTCGACGATGGCGGGGTCGCTCTGTTCGGGCAGGTGCGGCTTGCCGTGAAAGTCTATCAGATGCCCGGACTTGGCGGCTTTGGTTTGCAGGTAGAAGAGGTTGTGTTCGTTGGTCGGCAGGATGTGCGGGATGCGTTCGTTGACCTTGACGCCGTGCTGTTCGAGTTGGGCGATCTTCTTCGGGTTGTTGGTCATCAGGCGGATGGATTTGACCTTGAGCGAGTGGATCATGTGCGCGGCGACGGCGTAATCGCGTTCGTCGTCGCGGAAGCCGAGGGCAAGGTTCGCTTCCACCGTGTCGAGACCCTGGTCTTGCAGGGCGTAGGCGCGGATTTTGTTCGTCAGCCCGATGCCGCGTCCCTCCTGGCGCAGGTAAAGCACCATGCCGCGTTCCATGCTGCCGATTTTTTTCAGGGCGGCTTCGAGCTGGTCGCGGCAGTCGCAGCGCAGCGAGCCGAGGGCGTCGCCGGTGAGGCATTCGGAGTGCAGGCGCACCGGCACGTCCTCTGCGCCGATGACGTCGCCCTTGATGATGGCGACGTGTTCCTTGTCGTCGCGGTTGTTCGAGAACGCCACGATGTGAAAGTCGCCGAAGCGTGTGGGCAGTTCGGCAACCGCTTCGATGTGGACGCAGATGCGGTCTTCGCCGTAGCCCTCACATTCGTGACAGCAATCCTCTTCCAACAAAACTTCGAGTTTTTCGTGCAGTACTGTAGTCATGGTCTCCTCCGCAAGCCTTGAAGAGTGATACGCCGCAGATAAACACGGGTGAATGCCGATTCGAATTGCTTTTTATTCGTGTTTATCATTGGTCGTGACCGCCTTGTGCGGCTTGCTCGATTTTGTATTTGAGCAGGACGCCTCCATCCTCCCAACGCTCCGCATGGATCAGTTGCAAAGGAATCGCTGCGCTTCTTTCCAGACCTGAGCCCGCCGCCGGCGTGGGCGCCGTTTCTCCGCCGAAGATCAGCGGGGCGAGATAGGCGGAGAGTTCGTCTGCCAGCCCCAGCCGCATCAGTTCGAAGTTGAGCGTGGCGCCGCCTTCGACCATGAGGCGCCGGATTCCCATTTCATGGAGGGTCTGCATCATGTTCTGCAAATCCACGCGCGCGCCGGGGTGGACGAAGACCTCCACGCCGAGCGAACGCAGGAATGCGAATTGCTGATTAGATGTACGATGGGTTGTAAATATTACGACCCGCCCGCCGCCCTCGTGTAAGAATTTCGAATGAGAATCGAATTTCGCTTCGGAGACCACCCCCACTTTGACGGGATTGGGCGGCTGCCCGCGCCTGACTCTTTCTTCGCGCAGCGCTTCGGATTTGACCGTGAGTTTTGGGTCTTCGGCAAGGAGCGTTTTCCCGCCGACCATGACGGCGTCGGCTTCGGCGCGTAAGCGGTCCACGCGTTCCTTGTCGCGCGGGGAGGAGATCCCCGCGCCTTTGCGCTGGAAGGTGTCTATTTTGCCGTCGGCGGTCATGGCGACGTTGATGAATACGAATGGGCGGTTCATTCTTTAATTGTACGCTTTTTCCGCCCCGATTGGATTTTCCCCGCACAGCATCAGCAGTCTCTCTGTCGCAATGACATGCCTGAATAGATACGAAAATTCGCCGCCTTTGCGTCGTTCGATGCGGCGTTGGCTGGTGCAAATCAGGACTTACGCGTAATCAACGTTCTCTAACGTTGATTATCCAGTCTGCGCGTTAGAGAATGCGCTCTACGCAGGGGTTTGCGTAAGTCCTGCAAATAATGACTGTTATCGAATCGGGGTTTTGCTGGCTTTGTCGAATATGAAGTCGAGCAGGTAGTGGTTGACCGCTTCCGCTTCGTCGTGCTGAACCCAGTGGGTGGCTTCGGGGAAGAGGATGAGGCTGCCCTCGTCCACGTAATCCATGCTGGGACGTGCCATGCGGTGACTGAGCGCCGCATCCTTCATGCCCCACATCATCAGGGTTGGAACTCGGACGCGCGGCTCGCGCGGCAGTTGGGGCATGTGACGGAAGAGGGCGCGGTACCAGTTGAGCATCGCTGTCATCGCGCCGGGCTGCGACCAGGCTTCCTTGTATTTCGCAATGTCTTCGCGGCTGAAGGTGTGGATTTTGCCGGAGCCGCGCAGGGCGCCGGCTGCGCCGCGCCAGTCTTCGGCGGCGAGGAAGCGTTCGGGCAGCCATGGCAGTTGGAAGAAGAAGATGTACCAGGAGCGGCGAATCTGTTCCAGGTCGCGGGTGAGGAAGCGGCGCATGACGGCGGGATGCGGGACGTTGAGGATGCCCAGCCGCTGCAGGCGCTGCGGGTGGAGGATCGCCAGCGTCCACGCCACGACTGCGCCCCAGTCGTGCCCCACCAGGTTGACCTTTTCGTACTCCAGCGCGTCCATCAGCCCGAGGGTGTCTTTGACCAGTTCTTCGAGGCGGTAGTTTTTCACGCCTTTGGGTTTGTCGCTCAGGTTGTAGCCGCGCTGGTCGGGGACGATGACGCGGCAGCCCGCCTCGGCGAGCGCGGGGATTTGGTTCTTCCAGCCGTACCAGAATTCGGGGAAGCCATGCAGGAGCAGGACGGGGACGCCGCTTTTCGGTCCCGCCTGGACGACGTGCAGGTGAATTCCGTTGGTTGTGATGCGGGTATGTTCGAGTTCCATGCTGCCTCCGGTCAAACGAGGCGGGATTGTACCAGAGAATTGGGGGCGGTTCTATGGCTTTCTCAAGTTGCCTTTATGACCGCCTGCTCTGGTTTTTTTGCATCGAATTACGCGAAAATTGGGTTCATTCGCGTCCATTCGATGCCGCTTTTGCTGACTTTGAGAAAACCATAGGGCGGTTCGGGGCAGGCTTGCCGGCTGGCTGGGATTGGGGCAAAATAGGGCTGCGCTGCCCGGCGCAGAGGTTTCTCCCCGCCGCCGGCGATACGGTTTGCCGCCGTTTGCGTACCCCCCCTGCTCTGGAAGGCATTTTGGGGCGGTTTTGGCGGGGGGGTACGCGGGTTGGCGCGATGCCTTGATTTTTCTGCGCTGCGCTTTTGTTTTTTGGAGGAGGTTGTGATAAAATATGTGCCAGATGCCTGTCCCCTTGACGATTTTGAAGCCTGCCTTCAGGGGAATCGGAGGGGTCAGAATCAAAAAATGCCCGTCAGGGCATTAAGACAAGGTCCCAAGTCCCCTTGGACAACAACAGCTTGGCAAGCGTCAGAATCAAAAAATGCCCGTCAGGGGAT
>DAOUBY010000068.1:0-16744 GCA_034432325.1 Anaerolineales bacterium | reverse complement strand
GCGCTGGGCGGCCCTGTTTGCAAAGTCCAGCGATGTACTGTCTCATCTTGCAGATGAGGCTCTGGCGGAACACAAGGCAAAGAAAACCCAGACCCTCGACCCCGAAGCATTATGACTTGACCCCGCATCGGGTGAAATATAGAACGTTGAAAAGGTAGCGCAACGCGCCTGGTATCGTTGAAAGGTTGTTTATGCGTTTTGCCTGGCTTCTCGCACTAATGGTTTTCATACTTTCGGCTTGCGCTGCTCCAACCGTTACTACGGCCCCAACACGAATCATGCGCACTGCCACCCCTGAGGGCGTTCCACCCCCCGCCCCTACCCGCCCTATTATCACGTTTCAGCCCGACACTTCCACCTACATCCCCAACCCAGAACGCGGCTTCTTTGAGGGTTTTGGACTGGAAGAAACTTCTCTTGATTGGTATGCTCAGCAGGGATATACCCTTGCTTACACTGAGGCTGGAGACTTGCACGAGTATGTTAACCGCGACCTGCCAGCGGAATATTTGGAACGTCTGGACGTGCACTTTGAATTGGCGCGGCAGGCAGGAATCAAACTTATTGTCCGTTTCTTCTACAACAGCGGCGAATCGTATCCCAACCCCGATCCTGACGCCTCGCTGGAACAGGTCTTGCGGCATATCGAACAACTCGCGCCCACGCTGGAAGCGAATAAAGATGTGATTGCCTGGTTTGAGGCGGGCTTCATCGGCGCTTGGGGCGAATGGCACACCTCCTCCAGCGGGCTGGATACGCCCGAAAACAAACTCATCATCCGCGACGCCCTGCTGCAAAACTTCCCTGACGACCGTTTTATTCTCTTTCGTTACCCGGCAGATATAGTTGCCTGGTATCCAAAGCCGCTAAGCACAATGACGGCATTTGGATACAGCGCGCGCACGCTGGGGAGCAGTCCGCAAGTGCGGGTGGGACATCACAACGACTGCTTCCTTGCCAGCGAAGACGATATGGGGACCTATTACGACTTTGACGGCAGCCGGAAAATCGAAGAATTTCAATCGTACATTGCTCAAATCAGCCGCTTTACGCCTCTCAGCGGCGAGACCTGCGCCCTCAATCCACCCCGCACCGACTGCGGCTACGCTTTGCTTGAACTGCGAAATCTGCACTGGACGGCGCTTAACGAAGCCTGGCACCCCGAGGTGATTCAGGGCTGGAAAGACCAGGGCTGTTATGAGGAAATTCGCAACCATTTGGGATATCGCTTATTCCTTCTCAAAGCGCAATATGAGCCCACTGTTCAGGCAGGAAAGAACCTGACGTTGTTTGTGGACATCCATAACTCGGGTTTTGCCCCGCCGATGCTGCCGCGTGCGGTGTATCTTGTTTTGGCGGGAGAACATCGTGTAGAGAAATTCCTGTTTTCTGCCGATGACCCGCGCCGCTGGGAACCAGGCACAGGCAGTCATACCATTGGTATGACAACTCCCCTTCCTGCCGACTTGCCTCCTGGCGAATATACGCTTGCCCTTTGGCTGCCAGACCCATCCGAGACTCTGCGCGATGACCCGCGCTATGCGATTCGCTTCGCCAACGAAGGCGTTTGGGACGCCGAACATGGTTGGAATGTAATTGGAAGCCTGACTGTTACCAAATGAGAAGCGCAACAATGCGTCAAATGGCTACCACCTCGACTACGAGACGCTGATGAGGGAAAAATTCGGCAAGGATTTGACCCCGCATCGGGTCAAGCATCGGACGTTGAAGCGGTAAATGACAACCGTGTCATTGCGAAGCAATCCCCTCACTGAGATGGAGATTGCTTCGCCGCAGCGAACGCTCCTCGCAATGACATTGCAAAAATTGGCGCGGCACAGCCCCGCGCCAAGCCATTAAGAGATTGTAATGTTGCCGCCCCGCCCCGGCGCATATAATCTCATTCATGAACTCCTTCTTCTCCTTCTTCGACCGTCTCCTCACCCCGCGTCTCTCCAAAGAGACGCCCGCCTGGTACCGCGCCCGCCTCACCCTGGCGGTCGGCGCGCTGACCCTGGCGTTTTACTTCCTCCCCGAACTCATCAGCCACCTGCTCGTCCCTCTCGACCCCGTCTCGCTCACCGAGACGCTCATCATCCTGGGCGGCACAGCCCTCACCCTGAGCGGCTTCCTGGCGGCAAAATGGGGGCGCGTCCGCCCGGCCGTCTGGCTGGTGCTGGGCGGCTGGACGCTCGACATCCTGCTCGACATCGCCTTTGGCGAAGGTATGGAACTAAGCGCCACCATGGAAGTCTGGCTGATGTTCGGGCTGGTGATGGCATTCCTCCTGCTCGACCTGCGCCAATACATCGCCTTTGCCGCCCTGCAAACCCTTTCGGCCTGGCTGATGGAGTGGCTGCGCTACCGCGTCGGGCTGGATGTGGGCATTAGCGTGGAACTGCACCTCGCCGCCACCACTCTGCTCGGGCTGGGAACCTGGCTGCGCCAGCGCGACCAGCGTCAGCGCGAAGAAGCGGCTGTCGCCCTCCAACAGCAAAAGGAATATCTGCAAAAAGTGATTGATGGCGTGCAATCGCCGTTCTACGTGGTGGACGTGAGAGACTACCGCATCCGCCTGGCAAACCGCGCCGCGCGGGACCTCGGGCTGGTCACCGACAAAGTGACCTGCTACGCCCTCACGCATCGCCGCGCCGAACCCTGCGGCGGCGACGAACATCCCTGCCCGCTGCAACACGTGCGCGTCGAGCGTCAGCCCTACACCACCGAACACATCCACTTCCGCCCCGATGGCTCGGCCTACTACGCCGAAGTGCGCGGCTACCCGCTCTTCGATGAAAACGGCGAAGTGACGCAGATGGTCGAATACTCGGTAGACATCACCGAGCGCAAACGCGCCGAAGCCGAAATCCGCAAGTTACAGCAGGCGGTGGAGCACGCCGCTTCGGGCGTCGCCATCACCGACCCGCAGGGCGTCTTCGAGTACGTCAACCCGGCCTTCGAGCGCATGACGGCGTACACCCGCGAAGAGGTCCTCGGGCAAACGCCGCGCCTGCTCAAATCGGGACAGCATCCGCCGGAGTTCTACGCCCAAATGTGGCAAACCATCCAGCGCGGCGAAGTCTGGCAGGGCGAAACCATCAACCGCCGCAAGGACGGCTCGCTCTACTGGGAATTCCAGACCATCGCCCCCGTCTCCGCCAACGGCAACATCACCCATTACGTCGCCATCAAACTGGACATCACCGCGCAGAAGGAGATGGAAGAGCAGCTGCGCCAGGCGAAAGAGACCGCCGAATCTGCCAGCGCCTTCAAGAGCCAGTTGCTCTCGCGCGTCAGCCACGAACTGCGCACGCCGCTCGGCGGCGTGTTGGGCTACGCCGAACTGATGCAGGCAGACGCCTTCGGCGCGCTCAACGAAGAACAGCGCCAGGCGGCGCAGAACATCGTGGAAAGCGCCCGGTACCTGGGCCGAATGGTGGACGACCTGCTCAGCGAAGCGGAAATTTCCGCCCGTTCCATCAAACTGCATAACGACTGGTTCTCCCCCGCCGCCGTGCTCGAAACGGCGCGCGCCGCGCTCAGCGTGCAGGCAGTCAAAAAAGGATTGACATTCACCGCCGAACTCTCGCCCGGCCTGCCCGAAAGGCTCTTCGGCGATTCCCGCCGCCTGGAACAAATCATCCTCAACCTGGCTGGCAACGCCATCAAGTTCACCGCAAACGGAGAAGTGTGCGTCTGTCTCACCCGCCCCGCCGCCGACCGATGGGCAATCGTGGTCAGCGACACGGGCGCGGGCATCCCGAAGGAAGCGCAGGGCTACATCTTCGAGCCGTTCCGCCAGGTGGACAACCGCATCACCCGCGAGAACCGCGGCTCGGGGCTGGGGCTGTCCATCACGAAGCATTTGGTGGAATTGATGGGCGGGCAGATTACCCTCGAAAGCGAAGCCGGCAAGGGCAGCGTCTTCACCGTCACCCTGCCCCTCTCAAACGCCTCAGGACAATGACATGAGCAAACCCCTCGCCATCATCGTCGAAGACGACCCCCAACTCAATCAAATTTTCACCCTCGCCCTGCGGGACGATTACGCCACCGAATCGTTTGCAGACGGCGATTCGGCGCTGGAACGGCTCGCGCAAATCAAACCCCGCCTCCTGCTCCTCGACCTGCACCTGCCCGGCGCGGCGGGCAGCCTCATCCTCTCCCGCGTTCGCGCCGACGAGACCCTGCGCGACATCACCGTCATCCTCTGCACCGCCGACGACCGTCAGGCAGACGCATTGAGCGAAAAAGCCGATTTTGTCCTGCTCAAACCGGTCAGTCCCATCCAGTTGCGCCAACTCGCGGCGCGGCTGAAGTAAACCTGACAAAAAACAAAAACATCCCGAATGTTTCGGGACGTTTTTGTTTTGCAGGCGGTTACTTCTTCAGGGCTTACGCGCCCCCTCCGTAGAGCGCATTCTCTAACGCGCAGACGGGTAATCACGTTAGAGAACGTTGATTACGCGTAAGTCCTGATACTATTCCACTGCAATGAAGAAATTATCCGGCACGTGAAAGGAAAAGCCCACATACGTAATTACCGCCGCGGCAAAAGCGAGCCAGATGAACGCGTTCAAAGCAGGGCGGAATTTAACTCCATCCAGCCCCTCATCCAGGCGAAAGGCGAAATACAGCCCCAAAGCGGTCATGATCAGCGAGTACGCCAGTTCCATCCGGCCGAGTTCGACGCCCACCGCCACCGGCACGAACCAGATGGCAATGGACATCCATGGAAAGGAGGAGGCAATCAACATCCGCGTCGTCCAAAATGACAACGCCGAGTCAATCTGCCTGCGGCGCAGGAAATGGTCAATGGCGCTCACCACCAGGTACGCATAAAAATACATCTTCATGTGGGCATAGATGGATTCAATGCCCTCGCCGAGGATTCTCCCCAGCAGGCTCCCGCCCAAAATATCGTAAATCTGGTGAAAAAAGATGAACAACACGTAGCCGGCGATCAATTTCCACCACTGAAATTTTGGTTTCATGCTCAACTCCTCCTCGATGAGATTTGGATACCTGACCTCTATTCAACTGACATGCGCCAGCCGCGGGTCGAGCGCGTCGCGCAGACCGTCGCCGAGCAGGTTGAAGGCAAGCACGGTCAATGCGATGGCAACGCCAGGGAAGAAAACGAGATGCGGTGCGGTGAAGACCTGATTGCGTTCCGCGCCAAGCATGGAGCCCCACTCCGGCGTGGGAGGCTGGGCGCCCAGCCCAAGGAAAGAAAGAGCCGCCGCGTCGAGGATGGCAGAGGCGATGCCCAGCGTTCCCTGCACGATGAGCGGCGTCAGGGCGTTGGGCAGGATGCGGCGGAAGAGGATGTGCGTCATATTGCCGCCCAAGGCGCGCGAGGCGGAGACGTAATCCATTTCACGGACGGAGAGCACGCTGGCGCGGACGACGCGGGCGTAAGCCGGGATGGAGACAATGCCAATCGCCAGCAGGGCATTGATCAGTCCAGGACCGAGAACCGTGACGATGGCAATGGCAAGCAAAAGCGAGGGAAACGCCAGCAGGACATCCATCAGGCGCATGATGACGTTATCCACCCAGCCGCCCAGGTAACCGCTCAACGCTCCGAGAACGGTGCCGATGATGATGGCAAAGGTCACAGTGGAAAAACCGATCATCAGGCTGAGGCGGGCGCCATACAGGAGACGGCTGAACTGGTCGCGCACGTTGCCGTCAATGCCAAGGATGTGTTGAGGTTTCGATTGCGGGCATCCCAGGGCATAAATGCAGGGCGCTTCGCGCGCCTTGACCGGTTCGATGCCAATCAGAGGGGTATAGGGGTCATAGGGCGCGAGCCATTGAGCGGTGAGGGCGATGAAGGTGAGAATTGCCAAAATCACCAGCCCGATGATGGCGGATTTTCGGCGTCGGAGACGCCGCAAGGTGATGCTCCACAGGCTGACGGATTTGAGAGCAACGCCTTCGGGGTCTAGGGCGGCAACAGAATTTTCCTGTGTCATGGCTATTCCAAACGAATGCGGGGATCGAGGTAGGCGTAGGAGATGTCAACCAACAGGTTGAGAATGACAAAGAAAACGGCAATGACAACGGTGAATGCCTGAATGATGCCATAGTCGCGGGAGGTGATGGCGTCGTAGAGGATGCGCCCGACGCCCGAGAGGTTGAAGACGGTCTCGGTCAGAACCGCGCCGCCCAGCAAACCTCCCAGCGAAAGCCCGATCACGGTCACCAGCGGAAGCAGGGCGTTGCGAAAGGCATGTTTCATGATGACTGCGCGCTGACGCAAACCTTTGGCGCGCGCCGTGCGGATGTAATCCTGCCCGAGGACTTCGAGCATGGAGGAACGCGCCATGCGCGCGATGAGCGCCATGGGAATGGTGCCAAGCGCCAGGGCAGGCAAAATCAGGTGCCGCAGCGCATCTTTCAGGACCTCGAAATTGAGGCTCAACAACGAGTTGACGATGTTCATCCGCCCAATGAAATCAAGAATGCTGTAGAGAAAAGTATCCGGCTTGACCGGCAACTTCCATACCTCATAGAAAGGCACGGTGAGGACGCCGGGACTGAGCCTCCCGGAGGGAGGTAATTGAAAAGGTGTGTCCTTGAGGGTAAGGGCAAAGATATAGGCAAGCATCAACCCCAGCCAGAAGACCGGCATGGAAACGCCGATGTTCGCCCAAAGCATGGTCAGCACATCCACCCAGGAATTGTGGCGCACTGCCGAGATCACCCCCAGGGGAATGCCGATGAGAATGCTGACAAAAAGAGCGGCAAAACTCAGTTCGATAGTAATCGGCAGACGCTCAACGAGCAACTCGTTGACCGATTTCGAGAAGCGGAACGAGCGTCCAAAATCGCCCTGGGCAACTTCCCTGATATAGTAGCCAAACTGAACGGGGATGGGACGATCCAAACCATGACGGTGAATGAATTCGTTACAAACGGCGTCGGTGGCTTTTTCGCCGAGGATGGCGCGGCAGGGATCGCCGGGAATCCAGCGCCCGAGGGCAAAGGTCACAAACAGGATGCCCAGCAAAACCGGTATGCTGGAGAGGAGTCTTCGCAGAATGTAAGTTGCCATGCTGTTTGAAGGACCCCCGGCAGTGGAAAGACCGCCGGGGGTCAACTATGGAAATCGCAGGAAAGGAACTACTGGGGCGGAGCGTTGAGGAACGCGCCGAAGAGACCGCTCCAGTAACTGAACGCGCCGGTGTTGCCCGTGTGCAGCGGATGGGCGGCATCCCATTGAATGACAAGGGAAGTGACCACATCGTTGGCATCGAGCGAAGAGCCGTCGTGGAATTTGACGCCCTGGCGCAGTTTGAAGGTCCAGACGGTCAGATCGTCGCTGGCTTCGTAGGATTCCGCCAGGACCGGTTCGACCGCCGTGCCGGCGATTTCATACCCCAGCAGGGACTGGGTCACCTGTTCACAGGCGCGCAGGGACTCGCCGTCGGTTTCGTCGGCGCAGTAGAGGGAGATGGGCTCCGCGTTCTGCATCCAGACGAAGGTATCCTGTCCGGGGATGCCCATGACGGCAAAGTATTCGTTGCCGAGCGGGCTGGCGTGAGCGCCTTCAACAGCCGCTTTGAAAGCCGTCGCCGAACCGCCGTGCGCCACGGGGATCATCGGGACGTGCTGCTTGATGGCGTTGTTCGCCGCTTCGTAGTAGGGTTTGCGCTCTTCGTCGCTGGCGAGTTGAGCGGCTTTGGTCAGGTTCTCCACAATGTCGGGGAATTTCTCGCCGAACTGCTTGGAGGCGCCTGCGCCAAAGTGATAATCGAGGAAGTTGGTCTGGTCAGGATAGTCGGCGCCCCAGCCCAGCAGGTGCAGACCATCGAGTTTGCCGGAGTCGGCGTTATCGAGGAAGGTGCCGGATTCCTGAACTTCGATGACAGCGTCAATGTTCAGATTGGCTTTCAATTGCGCCTGAATGTCCTGCGCCACGTTGCTCACCTGCGGCAGGTAGCCGCGCACCACGTCGCGATAGTACAGTTTGGTCTGGAAGCCATCGGGGTAACCGGCTTCAGCAAGCAATTGCTTTGCCTTGGCAGGATCGAACTCATACCACGACTCGCCCACACAGCCATTCGGGATGGCGCAAGGCGTAAAGTGGCTGGCGACCTCCGAGCCGGCGGGGTAGAAGTTATCCACAATGCGCTGGCGGTCAATGCCCATGGCGATTGCCTGGCGCACCTTCTCGTTATCGAACGGCGGGTAGGTGTTGTTCATGCCGATGTAGAAGATGTTGAGCGCCGGGCGGCGTTTCAACTGCAGGGTGGAATCCGCCTCGATGACGGCGAAATCATCCGGGGCGGGGTTGTCAATGCCATCCACCGTGCCGGATTGCAGTTCGAGCAGGCGCTGGGCAGATTCAGTGCTCCAGCGGAACACCAGCGTTTGAGATTTGGGCGCCTCGCCCCAATAATCCGGGAAGGCTTTGAAGACCAGCTGGTTGCCGCGCTCCCACGCCTCGACCATGTACGGGCCGGTGCCGATGGGCTTGTCCAGCGGCTTGCCGCCGGTCGCCTCGAGATACTCGGCAGGCTGAACCGCAAAGGAAGTGAACGCAATCTTCGACGGGAAGGCCGGGTCGGGAACGCAGAGCGTGATCTTGACCGTAAATTCATCCACCGCTTCGATGGACTTGAATTCACCGCCGTAATCACAATTGGGCGCTTCGACCTTCATCCCCTCGAAGGCAGGCGCGGCAGGAGCCGCTGTCGGCTCAGGGGCTTGGGTGGCTGGAGGCGCGGCAGGTTCCTGAGGAGCCGGCGCTTCCGTGGCGGTCGCTTGCCCGCCGCATGCCGCCAGAGTCAGGCTGGCAAGCACCAGCAGGGATAGTAAAGCAAAAAGGTTTCGTTTCACGTTTCTCCTCCTGAGAGAAATTTTGTAGTTGGACGTACTTGCAAAACTATGGGGAAATCGGAAATTTCTTCTTCGATGCGGGGCACCTCCTTCCGAATGGCTGGCTCGATTATACAGCAAAAGGAAGTTTAGTAAACAGGCAGGGGCATCCCCAAGCCGTTTAACACTACCTGAGAGGGATCTTTATGCCAGATCCCCGCCACCTTTGCGCCGCAGTTCGGGCACTTGCCCTCGCCGGTAATGTGATACCCCAGAATGACATACCCCCGCCTCCGAATCAACCGCTGACTGCATTGCGGGCAAAAGGTATCTTCATACTCCCCCACCTGCCCCGGCAAATTCCCCGCATAGACGTATCTCAGCCCCGCCTCGCGTCCGATTTCCGCCGCGCGCAGGAGCGTTTTGGCGTCCGTGTTGTCGGGGTCGGTCATCTTGTAATCCTTGTGGAAGGCGGTCACATGCCAGGGAATATCGGGCGAAACGCCGGCGAGGAAGCGCGCCGCGTCCCACAGTTCCTCGTTCGAATCGTTGAAGCCGGGGATCGTCAGCGTCACCACCTCCACCCACAGCCCCATCTCATGGGCGCGCTGGATGCCGTCCAGCGTGTTTTGCAAAACCCCGCCCAGTTTGCGGTAATTTTTATCGCTCATGCACTTCAAATCAACCTTGTACGCCGAAAGATACGGAGCGAGATACTCCATCACTTCGGGCGTATTGTTCCCGTTCGAGACATAGGCGCACATCAATCCCGCCGCCTTCGCCTCCTTGAAAATCGCCACAGCCCACTCGCTCGTAATCAACGGCTCGTTATAAGAGGAAACCACCACCGACGCCTTTGTCTGCTGCGCCAGGCGCGTCATCTCCTGCGGCGTGATTTTGCGGATGTAATTCACCGAAACATCCGCCGCCGGGTCGCGCATGGCTTGCGAAGTCAGCCAGTTCTGGCAATTCGAAACCAGGAAGAACCCTGCAAGGTAATTGTGCTCCTCCTCCACTTCCATATTGAACACATCGCCGTCAAACGATTCCCTTTCAACGCCGCGCAATGGGACAAGGTGAAAGTCTTCGGCTTCAATGATCTTGCGCTCCACGCCACCTGTTTCGTACCACACCACCGTGTACTGACGCGGCGCGCGTCGCACGATACGCCCCTCGATGATTCCGGTCTCTGGCATGTCGGCCTCATAGACCGAAGGGAAATATCCGCACTTGAGCGCAAGCCAGGCTACGCCGTAGGCCAGGTCTTTTGAAACCGTTGTCGAGCTTACCTTCCCGTTCGGGAAGATGTGACCATCCCCTCGAATGTATGCGCTCAAAAACGCCTCAACCACATCGCGCGGCGCATCGAAGAGCATTTCGGGCACGCGTTTCTTCGTGGAGCGTTCCCCAGCCAGCGCCCGGAACAGCAGCGCCAGCGAAGCCTTTGCCACAGAGACTGACAGAGTCGTAGGACGATGAACCAGACTGCCTTCCACTCCAAAACAGACCCTGAGCAGATGAAGCACACGCTTCGCCAATTCCGTCTCTTGAGGCGAGAAACTGAAATTGATCGCCAGGCTGTTGGGACGCTTCTTGTCTGCCACAATCGAACCCTCAGCGCAGTAATAGCCGAACAGTTCAGCCGCAGCCGCATCGAACTGAATTTGCAAGGGCAGCCCCGGCTGCCTTTCATTGGGGAACCGCAAAAAACCGTTTTCGATATAAGGTTGTGACGTTTTGACCGCAGTTACCTTGCCTCTTCTGATTTTGCCGCGCAGGTGACGAATGTAGGAGCCGCTCTTGCCAAACATTTCCCCAATTTCGCGCGACGACCTTCCCTCCGCAGAAAGGTTCATGATCCTTTGCATTTCAGCCCCCGAAAGTTTCCACGGCGTTCGATAGGTAATTTGATGCGAACCAAGCAGACGCCCCACATCAATGACCTGAGGCGACGAAAAGCGGTACTTTTTGGGAACAGCCAGATAATGCTTCGCGGTCAAATCTTTTGCAAAGGTAAGCGCCGGCGGCTTGGAGACATCGTCTGTGGCATACACACGGTGATCCGGCGTACAGCGAAGCGCAGGCAGATAATACGGTGTGACCTTGATCAGAACGCCCCGGTAAGGATGCCGAAAAACAGCCTTCACCTCCCTCAAGCCGCCCGACGATGTGACCGCCTTCAAACCGGCTGGGAACGAAATCTCTCCGTGCGGTTGTTCCATGCGAGTCTTTCCCAGTTCAAAGGCATCCTGCAAAGCAATGGGACCGCGGCTCGTCACCACCATCGTATCCCCCGTAAAACAATAGCCGCAATGGAAATCGCATCCGAGCATCCCGAACGTCAGCGCGTTCGAACCGGGCAGCACATGAAAGAACGGCTTCTTCTCGATGGGGTCGCTTTGCAGCGCCGCCACATAGCCATACGGCACGCGCAACTCGCCCCCCTTGTTGAACCGCACCTGACAAATCCCCCGTCGTCCCTCGCGGATCTTGCAGCGATGTCCGCAGGCATGGCAGATCACCGTGTTATCCGCCAGTTTTTCGTACAACTCCCCCGGCGCCGTCAAAGTATCCAACAACTCACCGATGGATGTCGTCATACGAACCTGCCTTTCACTTCCTGCGCACCTGCCAGAATATACTGCGGGGCTTGGGCGTAATCAACGTTCTCTAACGTTGATTATTCAGTCTGCGCGTTAGAAAACGCGCTCTATGCAAGGTTTTGCGTAAGTCCTATACTGTTTATAATACTCCAAATGCTCACGGTTTGCATCCAGGCTGGCGGCGCATCCTCGCGCATGGGCGAAGACAAAGCGCTCAAACCCTTCCTCGGGCGTCCCCTCATTCAGCGCGTAATCGAGCGGCTCTCCCCCCTCGCGGATGAAGTCATCGTGACGACCAACCGCCCAGCCGATTACGAATTCCTGCGCGCTTCGACAGGTTCAGCACAGCGGCTGCGCCTCTTTTCGGACCTCAAGCCTGGCCGCGGCGCCCTCGGCGGACTCTACACTGCAATCGCTTCCGCCGCCCATCCGCTCGTGGCGGTTGTGGCGTGCGACATGCCCTTCGCCAGTCCGCGGCTGATCGAAACGATGACCAGGCTTCTCGTCCAGGAAGAGGCGGATGTGGTCATCGCAAAAACAGACGAAGGCTATGAACCCTTCCACGCCGTTTACCGCCGCGCCACCTGTCTTCCCGCCATCGAAGCGGCAATTGAAGCCGACCAATGGAAGGTCATTGCCTGGTTCCCGCAGGTTCGCGTGCATGTCATGAGCGCGGAGGAAACAAAGCCGTTCGACCCGGCCGGGCTGGCGTTCTGGAACGTGAACACCCCCGAAGAATTTGCCGAAGCCGAGCGCCTCGCCCAACAATCTGACTAGCGGCTATCAGACTATTCGGCTATCTGACAATTAACACCGGGCAGGGAGCATGGCTGAGCACCTTCTGGCTGGTGCTTCCAAGCAGCAGCCCCGCCAGCCGCCCCAAGCCGCGCGAACCCATCACAATCAAGTCGCTGTTGCGGGTCTTTGCCACTTCGATGATCGTCTCCGCCGCATCCCCTTCGATCAACTCGGTGTGAATCTCACCTGGCGTTTCTCCCACAGTCTCCACGGCTTTTTGCAGGATCGCCTGCGCCTCATTCAGGCGGGCGTTGATCGCCTGCTGCAGGTTGGGTTCGCCCAGATACGGCGGGATGGGGGCATAGACCACCAAAATCCGCAGTTCGGCTTTCATGCAGCGCGCCAGATCGGCGGCAACTTTGGCGGCGCGCATGGCGTGTTCCGAACCGTCCACCGTAAGCAGAATACGTTCGAACATGGCGACTCCTTTCCGTAGGGTACAATTTAAGTATACAAACTTTTTCCCCGCTTTCAAACACAGGAGACTTATGTCACTCGACCTGCACACCATCCGTCAGCAGTTCCCGTCGCTCGACCGCCCGGCAATTTTTTTGGACAACCCCGCCGGCACACAAATTTCCAGGCACAGCCTGGAGCGCATCAACCGCTACCTGCTGGAGTGCAACGCCAACCACGAAGGCATGTTCGAAACCAGCCGCCGTTCCGATGAAATTCTGCACGAGGCGCACGCCGCCATGGCAGATTTTCTCAACGCCGCGCGCCCGGAGGAGATCATCTTCGGCAACAACATGACCACGCTCACGCTGCACATCTCGCGCTCGCTGGCGCGCACCTTGCAGCCCGGCGACAGCATTCTGGTCACACGCCTCGACCACGACGCCAACATCTCGCCCTGGATGTTGATTGCGGAGGACAGGGGCTGTAACCTGCTGTGGGTGGATATTGACGTGGAGCAAGGCACGCTCGACCTCGATGATTTTGCGCGCGCATTGGAGAAGAAGCCTAAAATCGCGGCGTTCGGCTACGCCTCCAACCTGCTGGGGACGGTGAACCCGGTCAAAAAATTGACGAGGATGGCGCGCGAGGCGGGGGCGCTGGTGTACATTGACGCGGTGCAGTATGCGCCGCACGGTCCCATTGACGTGCAGGACATCGGCTGTGACTTCCTGGTGTGCAGCAGTTATAAGTTCTTCGGTCCGCACGCAGGGGCGTTGTATGGCAGGTATGACCTGTTGAACGAACTGAAGGCATACAAGGTGCGCCCGGCTTCGGATGAACTGCCGTATAAATTCGAGACCGGCACGCAAAACCATGAGGGCATTGCAGGGGTGTTGGGGGCGCTGGAATATTTGGAGTGGCTGGGCAGGCAATTCGGGGCGGAACAGGAAGCGGCGTGGAAAGAGGCGGGGTTTTCCGGCCGCCGGCTGGAACTCAAGAAGGGCATGTCGGCAATGCAGGCGTATGAGAAGCAGTTATCCCAAAAGTTGATTGGAATTATCGAAGCGGCGCCGGGCGCGCGCATCCACGGCATCACGGATTTGGAACGCCTCGACGAACGCGTGCCGACGGTCTCGTTTACGGTTCCGGGCAAAGACCCGGCGCGCATCGCCGAGGAAATCGGCAGGCACGGAATTTACGTCTGGAATGGGCATAACTACGCCCTCGCCATCGTGGAACGGATGGGCTTGCTCGAGGCGGGCGGCATGGTGCGCGTCGGACCGGTGCATTACAACACGCTGG
This sequence comes from Anaerolineales bacterium, assembly GCA_034432325.1. Classification (GTDB taxonomy): domain Bacteria; phylum Chloroflexota; class Anaerolineae; order Anaerolineales; family Villigracilaceae; genus Defluviilinea. The sequence continues at coordinate 2,813 of DAOUBY010000068.1, read as the reverse complement.
ACGAACTGGAGAAGTTTGGGGAAGTATTGGAAAAGGTGTTGAAACAAAATCCCCTCTCATAACGGAGAGGGGATGGCAGGGAAGTTAAATGATAACTGCCAGAGTGAGGGGGGCACCCTAGCAGTCATCGTTTGTATATTACTACAACGCCCGACTTTTTTCAAGGGGTTTTGATAAGAGTTTCGTTAAAAATGTGGCGGTACTTAATGCCCGCATACAGGTATGCCCCGGGCAGGAATCGAACCTACATCTAAGCCTTAGGAGTGCCTTGTTCTGTCCATTGAACTACCGGGGCAACGGGGAAATTATATCATCAGGTGGGGATAACCTATCATTTCGAGCAGACGTTGCTACGCGCCATCGTCTTTGGGAGGCGCGGTGGGACCATAATCCAGCACCTGGCGCATCTGCGTTCCCCCCTCCGGCGGACCGACGATACCCTGGTCTTCCATCATATCCACAAGGCGTGCGGCGCGGGTATAACCGATGCGCAGACGCCTCTGCAGCATGGACACGGAGGCGCGTCCCTCCTTGCGGACGAGGTCAATCGCCTCTGCCAGCAGGGGGTCCACGCTGGTATCCACGGCTTCCATATCCTCGAACAGAGGCGCTTGTTTGAGCGGAACATCCGATTTGGGAATGTCGGCAGGAGCGGCGGGCGCGGCGTAGGGGCTGCCTCCGCCCAGTTGGGCGCGCCAGAACTCCACCAGGTTATTGATCTCGCGGTCAGACACGAAGACGCCCTGTAAACGAACCGGCGCGGGCGCATCCGGCGCCTGGAAGAGCATGTCGCCGCGCCCAAGCAGACGCTCAGCGCCGGGTTGGTCGAGGATGACGCGGCTGTCGGTGTTGGAGGCAACCGCAAAAGCAATGCGCGCGGGGAAGTTCGCCTTGATCAGCCCCGTCACCACGTCCACCGAGGGGCGCTGGGTGGCGAGAATCATGTGAATGCCGGTGGCGCGCGCCAGTTGCGCCAGGCGCGTGATGCTCTGCTCCGTTTCAGAGGGGGCAATCATCATCAGGTCGGCGAGTTCGTCAATGACGATGACGAGCAGGGGGAGCCGCTTCTGTCCCTGCAGTTTCATCTTGGCGTTGTAATCGGTGATATTGCGCGAACCGACCTGCGCAAAGAGGTGATAGCGGCGATCCATTTCGCGGGTCATCCATTGCAGCGCGCCGATTACGCGTTCCACCTCCACCACCACCGGCGCAAGCAAATGCGGGATGCCGTTGTAGCCGGTCAATTCCACGCGTTTGGGGTCCACCAAAATCAATTTCAATTCATCGGGGGTGTTGTGCAGGAGCAGGCAGGTCAAAATCGAGTTGACGCAGACCGATTTGCCCGAGCCGGTGGTGCCGGCGATGAGCAGATGCGGCATGCTCTCGAGCGTGGTGCTTACGGGGCGTCCGGTTACATCCTTGCCGAGGGCAAACTTGAGCGGGCTGAGGCTGCGTTTGAAGGTCTCGCTTTCCACAATATCGCGCAGAGCCACCAACGCCATTTCATCGTTTGGCACTTCGATGCCCACGTAACTGTGACCGGGCACCGGCGCCTGAATGCGGATGCGCGGGGCGGCAAGCGCCAGGGCAAGGTCATCTGCCAGCGAGGCAATCTTGTTGACGCGCACTTTCGTGCGCCCGGCTCTGGTCTCGACGTAAAGCGGCTCCACCCCAAATTGCGTGATCGCCGGTCCGCGGTTGATCTCCACCACCTGCACCGGCGCGCCGAAGGATGCCAGCGTTTCTTGAATCAATCTCGCCCGCTGTTGGATGAACTCTTCGTTGACTTCCGGCGCCGAGCCCGACTCGAGAATGTTCTTCACCTCCGGCAGCTGCCACTGGATGACCGCTTCTGCCGGGCGGACGGTGGTGACCGGCGCGCCGGCGGGGGCTGGCTCCGCTGCGGCAGGTTCGGGGCGGTTCAGGGGGGTGAATCCGTTTGCGGCAGCCTCAGCAGGCTCCGGGGAGTCGGAGGCGGGTTTGGGCATCCGCTTGTGAATCTGTTCGCGCAGCGAGGTCATCAGCGGCGGAATCCAGCGGAACATGTCCTGAAGTTCGATGTCAAAGGTCAGGCGCACAGCGATGAGAAGCCAGGCAGTCAAAAGAACGATGGACCCGCCCATGCCAAACGCATTGAACAGGAATTTTTGGAAGAAACCGCCGAGATACCCGCCTCCGTCGCCGTTCAGGGCGGCTTCGTCTGCCCGTGAAGGCGCGGCGATGATAAAGTGCATCGCCGCCAAAAGCCACAAAAAGAGGAGCAGAATGCCCGTGGCGCGTTCCAGTGTGAGCGGCGGCAGTTTTTCGATGCGGCGCAGGATGAGCCAGACGCCCATCACGATCAGCCCGAGGGGCAGAATGTAGATGCCCCAGCCAAGCGCCTGACTCAAACGGAGCATCAGGTAGGCGGTGACAGCACTGCGCGTGGCGGAGAACAGGATGAGCGCCGTCAGGACGCCCGTCACCGCCATGACCGCGCCAATGACATCCAATTTACGCTCGGCGGAGAGAGACTCCCACCAGGAGGGGGCAGGCTCTGGCGCGGGGGGAGGCGCGGCTCTTCCCCGCCTGGGGGAGGCGCTTCCTTTATCTTTGCCAGATGATTTCCCCTTCGACCCGGCTTTGGGTTTTTGAGGGGATGGAAAAAACGGAACCTTGAGCGGCATAGTTCGTTTCGGAGTATAGCACAAATGGTCTGTTTTCTTCTGCCGCGCATCGTTTCTCTTATAGAATTGCTCTTGAAAAACTATCACAACCGCGAAGATTTTGTAGCGCGACATTCATGTCGCTTTAGGTTGCGGAATGAATTCCGC
>DAOUBY010000067.1:0-7054 GCA_034432325.1 Anaerolineales bacterium | reverse complement strand
CTCGAAGCCATCCCCGGCGAGACTCTCTCCGCCCTGCTGCGCGAGCGGCTGCGCCTGACGGGGACGAAGATCGGCTGCGAGGAAGCCGAGTGCGGCGCGTGCACCGTTCTGGTGGACGGCGAGCCGGTGGTCTCATGCATTTATCCCGCCGAGCGGGCGGATGGGAAGACAATTATAACGATTGAAGGATTAGCCCCCCTCACCCCGCCCCCTCTCCCTGAGGGAGAGGGGCAAGGGGTGAGGGAAAAACTTCACCCGCTCCAGGATGCCTTCATTGAGCATGGCGCGGTGCAGTGCGGATTCTGCATCCCAGGGCAGATCATGACGGCGTATGCCTTGCTCCAGCGGAATCCCAACCCCACGCGGGAGGAAATCCGCTTTGCGCTCAAGGACACGCTCTGCCGCTGTGGAGGCTATCCTGCCATCGAGAACGCCGTCCTCGCCGCAGCAGACTCCCTGCGGACGGGCGAACCCGTGAAGAAGCCGCGCATTCCCGATTCGATTCACCCGCATAAGGCGGTGGGACATACCCACACGCGTCACGATGCGGCGGACAAGGTCACGGGCAGAGCCGTCTTCACCGATGACCTGAAGTTCGAGGGGATGCTCTACGCCAAAGTGCGGCGGGCGATGATTCCGCACGGCTTTTTGACCCGCCTCGATATTTCCAAAGCCAAAGCCCTGCCGGGTGTCACGGCGGTGCTGACGGCAGAGGATATTCCCGCCGAACGCAATCACGGACTGGTCATCTACGACTGGCCCGTGATGGTGGGCGTGGGGGAACGCGTCCGCTATGTGGGAGACGCGATCGCCATCGTCGCGGCAGAAAGCCCTGAGATCGCCGAGCAGGCTGCAGGTCTGATTGAAGCGGAGTTCGATCCGCAGCCCGTCATCACCAATCCCGTGCAGGCGCGTCAGGCTGGAGTCCCGCAAATCCACGAGAAGGGAAATCTGCTCAAGCACATCAAAGTCCGCAAAGGCGACGTGGAGCGGGGCTTCGCCGAGGCGGATGTCATCCTGGAACACACCTTCCACACGCAAACGACCGACCACGCCTTCATGGAGCCTGAGTGCAGCATCGCCGTGCCGACGCCCGACGGACGCATGGAGATTTACTGCGGTTCGCAAATCCCGTATCAGGACCGCCAGCAGGTGGCGCGCGTGATGGGCTGGGACGAGTCGCGGGTGCGGATTGTGGGACAGTTGATGGGCGGCGGCTTCGGCGGCAAGGAAGATGTGATGGGGCAGATCCACGCGGCGATGCTGGCGCATGTGACGGGTCGCCCTGTGAAACTGCTCTTCGACCGTCACGAAAGTTTGCTCGTCCATCCAAAGCGGCACGCCACGCAGATTCGAGTCAAGGTCGGCGCAAAGCGTGACGGGCGGCTGGTTGCCTGCGAGACCGAACTGTACGGCGACACGGGCGCCTACGCCTCGCTCGGCGAAAAGGTGATGACCCGCGCCACCACGCATTCGGCGGGACCGTACGACATCCCGCACGTGCGCGCAGACTGCTACGCCATGTACACCAACAATCCGCCTGCGGGCGCGTTCCGCGGCTTCGGCGTGACGCAATCGGCGTTCGCGGTGGAGTCCATGATGGACATGCTCGCCGAGAAGTTGGGCATTGACCCCATCGAACTGCGCCGCATGAACGCCCTGCATGTTGGCAGCGTCACGAATACGGGACAGGTGTTGCGCGAGTCGGTGGGGTTGATGGAGTGCATTGACAAGGTGTCGGGTGTCATGTGTCAGGTGTCAGGGCTGCCGCGGGAGGAGTTGTTCAAGCCGCGTATTGTTCCCTCATCCCCGTCCCTTCCCCCAAAGGGGGAAGGGAGCAAGTTCCCCTCTCACAGTGGGAGAGGGGTTAGGGGTGAGGGTCACCTCGTGCGCGCCTGGGGCTTTGCCGCGGCGTACAAGAACACAGGTCTCGGCGGCGGCGCGCCCGACAAATCTGGCGCGGACGTGGAACTCTACGCCGACGGCACGTTCGAAGTCCGCAGTTCCTCCGCGGAGATGGGGCAGGGACTGGTCACAGTGATGCGGCTGGTGGTGGCGGAGGAAATGTCGGTGCCGCCCGAACAGGTGCGCGTGCTGGTGATGGACACCGACCTCGCCCCGAACGGCGGACCGACCACCGCTTCGCGTCAGACCTACGTGACGGGCAACGCCTCGCGTTACGCCGCCAAAACTCTGCGCGACGAAATCTCCGCCACGCTCGCCGAAAAATACGACGTGCGCCCCGAACAGATTCGCTTCGAGAACGGCGTCGTCCGCGTCAACGGGCATTCGCTCACCTACGCCGACGTGTACGAAGAGATGACCGCCCTCGGCAGGCGCCCGCGCGTCCGCTATGAATACGAGGCGCCGAAGACCCAGCCGCTCGGCGAGGGCGGCGACATGCACTTTGCCTTCTCGTTCGGCGTGCAGGCGGCGGAGGTGGAGGTCAACACACTGACGGGCGAAGTGCGCGTCCTGCGCGTCATCTCCGCCAACGACGTGGGCATGGCGGTCAACCCGCTGGGCTTGCAGGGACAGGTGGAGGGCGGCGTGATGATGGGACTCGGTCACGCGCTGACCGAGGAATTCATCGTCGAAGAAGGGCGCGTCGTCACGGACCGTCTGGCGCGCTACCGAGTCCCGGGCATTCTGCTCACCCCTGAGATCACCTCCATCATCGTCGAGCATCCGACGGCGGAGGGTCCCTACGGGGCGAAGGGCGTGGGCGAGATTTGCAGCATCCCCACCACGCCCGCCATCACCAACGCCATCTACAACGCCGTCGGCGTGCGGGTGGATCGAACGCCTGTGGATCAGGAGGTCATTGCAAGGGAGATTTGGGAGCGAGAGAGGGTAAAATAGAACCACGAAAACAGGAGATCCTCATGGCAGAGTTGTCCTTGCAAGAGATGTTGAAAATGCTTCCGCCTGCTTTGCAAAGTGAAGTGCGGGATTTTGTTGCCTTTTTATTGGAACACAGGGTAAAACGGCAAGCACGCCCCATGAAATTCCCATGGGAGGGCGCTTTGAAGGATTTGCGCGGTCAATATACATCTGTCCAACTCCAGCATCAGATCGCTGAAGCGCGGGGCGGCTATGAAGGCTCTGCTTGATACAAATATCTTTCTTGAGATTCTCTTGTCACAGGAAAGAGCCAGCGAAGCCAAAGAATTGCTGCTGAAGTCAAACCAGCACGAGTTTTTTATTACAGATTATTCCCTTCACTCGATTGGTCTTTTACTGTTTCGCAAAAAGCAACACGAAGTCTTCCAGGCATTTATAGAAGACGTATTGTTGAATGGAGGAGTTGGTCTTCTTTCACTCTATTCTGATGAAATGAAATCTGTAATCACAGCCTCTCTGCAATTCGGCCTGGATTTTGATGATGCCTATCAATATGCTGTTGCTTCAAAATACGATTTGGCGTTGGTGAGCTTTGATACCGATTTTCAACGAACGGATAGGGGGCATAAACTACCGTCCGAGGTTGTGTAGCGTTTGTAGATTCAGAACGGTGATGTAGCGTGGGGAAAAAAGAGAAAATCGAGTTTTCCCGAGGAGCCATGAAAAACTTCGACCCGAAATACAACGACATTCCCAAAACCGAAATTCACATTCACCTCGAAGGCTCGATCCGCACGCAGGCCATCATTGACGCGGCGCGGCAGTACAACCTGCCTCTGCCTGCCCATGACGCCGCCGAATTGGACAAACACGTCAAGGTCTATGACCAGATGCGCGACCTGCACGCGGTGCTGGAGGCGTTTGAGATTTTTCAGCGCAGCATCGCTTCGCCGCAGATCGTCGAGCGTATTGCCTGGGAGTTGTTCGAAGACGCGGCGAAACAGAACATCAAACTCTTCGAGGTGCGTTTCTCGCCCGACTGGGCGTTCCACGGTCACAGCCTGGATTGGGACGAATGCCTGGAGGGGCTGATCAGGTCCAAGTCCCGCGCCGAAGCGCAGTTCGATATGGCAATCGGCTATATCGCCATCACCTCCCGCAGTATGGGACCGGCGTCCTGCGTCCGAACCGTGGATTGGGCAATCCGCCACAGGGATCACATCATCGGCATTGACCTTGCCGACAGCGAACGAGATTTCCCGTTGCGCGAGTTTGTGCCGTCGGTGAGGAAGGCGCAGGAGGCGGGCTTGAAAGTAACCATCCACACCGGCGAAGATACGCCCGCATCGTTCGTGAGGGAAACCATCGAACTTGCCAGCCCCGACCGCATCGGTCACGGCATTCACGCCATTGAAGATATGCAGGTCGTCGAACTGCTCAAGGAGCGCGGCATCACGCTGGAGGTCAACCCCTGGAGCAATTACCTCACCAACGCCGTGCGCGCCATCGAGGAACATCCGCTCAAGCGTTTATTCGACCTGGGCGTGAAGGTCACGATCAACTCGGACGACCCCGAAGTGCTCGAAACCAATCTCAACAACGAATACCGCATCGCGCATGAAGTGCTGGGCATGAGCATGGAGGAGATCGCCGTTTGCAATCGGTACGCGTATGAAGCGTCGTTCATTCCGCAAGAGGAAAAGCAAAGAATCTGGGAGAAATATTTTTGATGGGACACCTGCTTTTGGAAGGCGGCGCGGAATTCGGCGGGCGGATGCGCGACCCCGACCGGCGCGCCCTCGAACTGGCAGGCGGCTTCGACGCCCCGCTTCGCATCCTGCCGACGGCTGCCGCACCGGACCGCAACCACGTCCACGCTGGGAACAACGGCGTCCGCTGGTTTCGGGGACTCGGCGCGAGGGATGTGATCTCTCTGCCGCTGATTGACAAAGCCAGCGCGAACGACGAGGAAATCGCAAGGTCGCTGCGTGAGGCAAAGTTGATCTATCTCCTCGGCGGTTTCACGCATTACCTTGGGCAGACGTTGAAGGACAGCCTGGCATGGAACGCCGCGATGGAGGCGTATCGAAACGGCGCGGTGATTGCAGGAAGCAGTGCGGGCGCGATGGTGATGTGTCAGTTTTATTACGATCCCTATGAAGGAAACATCCACGAGGGGTTGAACCTCGTTCCCAATGCGCTCGTCCTGCCGCATCATGACACGTTCGGGAAGACCTGGGCGCCGCGGCTGGGGGCGGAAGTTCCCAGCGTCGCACTGCTGGGCATTGACGAGCAAACCGGCATGCTCGATGAGGGCGAAAATCATTCGTGGAAGGTGTACGGTCACGGCGCGGCGACGTTGTATCGGGGTGGGAAGGTGGAAACGTACAAGGCAGGCGAAACATTCGTCATGATGTCATTCTGAGCCGCCGAGCGGCGAAGCATCTCTTCTCCCTTTTTATGGCTTTCTCATTATCGCTTGCGCCGCTTTGTTTAACAGGATAGACAGGATAAACAGGATGTTTTCGCCCTGCTTTGTGCGCGGCTTATCCTGAAATCCTGTCTATCCTGTTTGTTTTTTAGCCTGAAACCAGACTTTGAGAAAGCCATGTCTCCCTTTTGAAGCCCGATTGGCGTCGCGGCGCGAGGCGCCACAACGAAGAATGACATATAATAGCGCCCATGTTCGACATTTCAAATGCACGCTTTGCCTTTCTGGATTTGGAGACCACCGGGCTCTCGCCCTGGTTCGGAGACCGTATTTGCGAAGTGGGGATCGTCATCAGCGAAGGGAGACGCATCAAGGAACAGTATCAAAGCCTGGTGAATCCCGAGCGTCCGCTTTCGCCGGGCGCCGCTTCCACGAACGGATTGACGGACAGGGATTTGAAGTCTGCGCCGCTGTTCGAGGAGATCGCCCCCAAGGTGCTGGGGCTGTTGAGCGATACGGTGGTGGTCTGCCACAACGCCCAGTTCGACATTCAGTTTTTGGACAGCGAGTTCAAGCGGCTGGGGCATGAAATCCAGATTCCAAATCTGATTGACACGTTGAAACTGGCGCGGGAATTCTACGAATTGCCATCCAATAGTTTGTTGTCCATCGCCGAAGCGTTTCACATTCCGATGAGCGCCGTCCACCGCGCTCTCGACGACGCCCTTACCTTGCGCGGAATCTTTTTTGCGATGATGGACGGGTTGAAGCCATTCAAGCGTCCGCTCGATGCGTACATCGGCATCTATAACTCGCCGGTGTGGCCCAATGAGGGCATCCAACTGCCGACCGAACTGGGGGAGGCAATTTACAGCAACAAGCGCATCCTCATCCGGTACGTGGACGGCGAGGGCAACGAGACCGAACGCTGGATCACGCCCAAGCAGGTGATTGGTCTGGCAGATTACGTCTATCTGCAGGCGTATTGTCACCTGCGGGGGGCGGAGCGCAATTTTCGGCTGGATCGAATTATCGAAGTGCGGGTGGAGAAGTGAGCATCGGACTTCCGAAGTCTTGGAGACTTCGGAAGTCTCTTATAATGGTGGATATGAAAGAATTCATCTACTCCCGCAATGCCGTGTATGAAACCCTGCGCGCCAGGCGCAGAGAGGTGTTCAGGCTGGAGATTGCCGATAATGTGCAGATCAAGGGCAAGATGGCAGACATCCTGGCGTTGGCTTCGCAGAGGAAGATTCCCGTTGCCAAGGTGAAGCGCGCCCAACTGGATAAAATCCACGAGAACAATCAGGGCATCGTGGCGGAGGTGAGCGCGTACCCGTACAGCGATTTGATTGAAATCCTCGACCATGCCAGGGAACGGAACGAACCGCCCTTTGTGCTGCTGCTCGATTCGTTGAATGACCCGCAGAATTTCGGCGCGCTCATCCGCACGGCGGAGGCGGTGGGCGTGCACGGCGTCGTCATCCCGCTGGCGCACACGGTGGAGGTCACGCCGTCGGTGGTCAACGCTTCGTCGGGGGCGAGCGAGCATCTGCGCATTGCGCGGTCGAACCTGGCGCAGGCGATTGACGCCTTGAAGGAGGAGAATGTTTGGGTCGTGGGGTTGGATCAGGACGGGGAAACGGTTGGGGAGAAGACCAAGCGTCATTTGACGGGAGCAGTTGCCGTCGTGGTCGGAAGCGAGGGCGAGGGCATCCGTCAACTCACGCGCGCCAAATGCGACATCGTCCTCAAACTTCCCATGCGCGGTCAAATCGA
>DAOUBY010000066.1:0-5644 GCA_034432325.1 Anaerolineales bacterium | reverse complement strand
AAATTTTGCGCTTCCCCCCAGACCTTGAACATGCCAGCCCGCCGAGCCGTCTCTACCCTGCGCCTTTTGCAAAACCCCTTCCCAGGGCTTGCCTTGTTTTCGCTTGCCATTGCTATAATAGGGCGATGGCTGACATTGCCCAAAACGCCGCAACTGCCCAGCCCGCTTCCTTGCCTCTGCGCGCCCGCCGAGTTTGGGGAGCGGCGCGTTTTCTCTTGTCGAAGGCACTAATGATCGGCGCGACGATTTTTTTTGGGGTGTTTGTAACGGTGCTGATTGCCAACCAGCCGGCGCCGCCGGGCTGGGGCATTCCTCAGCCGCAGTTCGAAGCAAGTATCGAGCGGCAAATCGAGCGCGCCGTCCGCAATTATTTGTATGAGGGCGGTTTTTTGCAAACCGCAGAGGAGGTGGAAGCCTTTGAGACGAGTTTGCGCGAAGAGGCAGGCTTGAACCTTCCTTACTGGCAGCGGCATTTGTTCTGGACGTATAAAGTCATGACGTTCAATTGGGGGCGGCTGGGAGGATTCCAGGAGCGCCCGACCTACGGGCAGACGCGCACCGGCTTCGATGTCAACAGAGTAGTGTTGGAGCATTTTCCCCGCACGTTGTTGCTGGTTGGCGCGGCGAACCTGATTGTCTTTCTCGTTGGTATTCCGCTTTCTCTTCGCCTCGCCCGCCGTTACGGGACCTTTGCCGACCGGCTGGTTTCGTTCCTTTCGCCGCTTTCTTCCGTACCCAGTTGGGTGATTGGCATTCTGCTGGCGGCGGTATTTGCGGTGGAGTTGCGATGGTTTCCTTTGAGCGGGATGTACGACAACGTCCCGCCAGAGACGCCCCTCGGCTACATCCCGGTTGTGCTTCGGCACATGGTTTTGCCGGTCACTGCCATTGTACTCAGCCTGCTCTTTCAACTGGTCACTGTGTGGCGGACGTTTTTTGCCATCTATTCGGAAGAAGATTATGTTGACCTGGCGAAAGCCAAAGGGCTATCAGAACGGCAGTTGACGCGAAAGTACATTTTACGTCCCACCCTGCCTTATATCATCACCAGTTTTTCGTTGGTGCTGGTGGGCTTCTGGCAGATGACGATGGCGCTGGAGGTGGTTTTCGAGTGGCCCGGCATTGGATATTTGTATATTCACCGCGCTTTGCCGAATTTTTGGGGCGAGTCTATGTACCAGGGCGAACTGCTGATTGCGGTGGCAATTGTGGTCATTTTCGCATACCTGCTGGGCATTGTGGCACTTTTGTTGGATTTTGTGTATGTGTTGGTGGATCCGCGTGTGCACATTGGCGGGGCGGAAGATACCGTGCAAAATTTGCGCGTCAAACGCCGCTTTTCGTGGCGAGGCTTGTGGGGGTGTATGGGGAGAAAAAGCGCCTCGTTCAGTGAACAGGCTCGGGGTAGTGTGAAGCGTCCGCGCCGCCGGGGGGGAACTTCTTTGCGGCAGAAGGTCCGATCGGGGAGAGGGCGTATCCTCCAGTTCTTCCATGAATTGCGGCGCTATCCCTCCGCCGTGTTTGGCCTGACGGTCATTCTTCTGCTGTTGGCAGGATCAGTTTATGCGGTGACGGCTTATCCTTACGAACAGATCGGGCGTTTGTGGGACAGCGAACGACTGAGCGGACGGGCATATGTGCCGCGCCTTGCCCAGCCGGCCTGGACAAACCTCTTCCGCCGCTACGATTTGCTGTCGGTTCTTCGCATGACCGATTCAGCCCCGTCTGTGACCCGCACCGAGACGACGCTGGAGAACGGCTGGCGCGATGTGACGGTGACGTACACCTTCGATTACTTCTATGCAGATTTTCCCAGCGAGGCGCTTTTGTATCTCGATGCTGTTTACGCAGATAAGCGTCCCTTTGTTTCGCTTACCTGGGTCACGCCCGACGGGCGGGAAATCCAAACCAAGTCTATTTCGGCAGGGCGGTTCGCGAATTACTCGTGGGATGAAAATTTGAATGTTAAGAAACTAGTTGCTGAAAATCCCAACTGGAGCGCATGGTTTAATTTTGGGCAGGTAAATACCACGCCTTCCTTCTATGTTCTGTTCGCCGATCCCTTTGCCAGTCAGCCGCAGTTGATGCGGGGCACGTATCATTTGAAGGTGCAGTCACTTTTGTTCGAGGAGGAGGCGGATGTCCGTTCGGAGTTGGTTCTGCTGGGTCAGGTCTATGGCGCGGCAGGGACGGACTATCTGCGTCGCGATCTGGTGGTTCCGTTGCTGTGGGGGATGCCGTTTGCGCTGGCGGTCGGCTTGACGGGGGCGCTGTTGACCACTTTGCTGGCGATGATTCTTGCTGCTACGGGCGTTTGGTTTGGGGGCTGGGCGGATAATCTCATTCAGCGCTTGACTGAGGCAAACATGGTGCTACCTGTGCTGGCGGTGTGTGTACTGGCGTATGCAATGTTCGGCATTGACATTTGGGTGATTTTGGGGGCAATCGTCCTGCTGAACGTGTTTGGCGCGCCCGCCAAGAACTTCCGCTCTGCTTTTCTGCAGGTCAAAGAAGCGCCGTATATCGAGGCGGCGCGCGCCTACGGAGTCAGCAACGCACGCATGATCATGACTTACCTCATTCCGCGCATCATCCCTGTGCTTGTGCCGCAACTGGTGACGCTCATCCCCGGCTTTGTATTTCTTGAAGCCACCCTGGGGCTTTTCAACATTAAATCCGATTATCCGACGTGGGGGCGCATCATCTATCAGGGGCTTTCACGGGGCGCACTTTACGGTTCGCGCTTTTGGGTGCTCGAACCGCTTGCCCTGCTCCTGTTGACCGCGCTGGCATTCGCCATGCTGGGCATTGCCCTAGAGCGGATTTTGAATCCGCGCCTGCAGGAGAAGTAAAAAAAGCGACCCAATTGGATCGCTTTCGCTTCTCTCTTCGCCGACCCCTGATTCGACGTTTTCGACCTTTTCCTTGCCCTAGGCGTACAGTCCCCAATCCAGCGCCGACGGGTCTTCCATCATCGAAAAGTCCCACATGTCCATGCCCATTTCGATGGTGACCGGCATGTTCAAGCCTTCCTGCGCCTTGGCTTTGGTCATCTCGATCATGGCGGGACCGTAAGGGCAGAACGGGGTGGTGAGAATCATCTTCAAATGCGCCACGCCGTTTTCGATGGAGATGTCGCGCACCAGTCCCAGTTGAATGATGTGCATTCCGATTTCGGGGTCAACCACTTCGGAGAGTTTCTCGCGCACAGGCTTGACCAGTTCGGGATGGGTTTGATGAATGGTCCATTGAATTTCGTTGACAGTTTGTTCGGTCATGGATGTCCTCTTGAATCAGTTCTTTGCCGTTGCAGGTTGTACTACGTAGGTGCAGTGTGAGCCTCCGCTCAGGATGCACTGCACTTTGCTGGCTGGCACTGCCAGCATCTTCGAGATCAGGGTCTGATCCATGGTGCAAACTTCAGGATGCGACACGCCAATCTGATAGTAAGGGCAGGAAATTTCGTGAATCTGGTATTGCCCGTCCTTCAACTCCCATTCGACGGTGAAGCCTTCCTGCGCCAGCAGTTCTTTGACAAAGTCCAGCCGTTCTTCCATGCTGAGACCTTTGATGTCGGCGGCGTACTGGTTGGCAAGGTCTTCGGCAACCTGATTGAAGAGTTGCGTCACCACAGGTCCGGGCATGGTCTCTTTCATCTGGGATAACAGACGCGTGGTCAGGCGGAGATACTTCGTGGGGAAGCGCTCCATGCCTTCCTCGGTCAGCGAATAGACCAGACGCGGGCGCCCCACGCCGTGACGTTCCTCCTCCGCCGCGATGAGACCTTCCTTTTCGAGGTTCGACAGGTGATGCCGAACCGAAATGGCGTTAATGCCCACCGCCTCCGCGATTTCGTTGATGGTGATGCGGGGTTTGCGGAGCAGGGTCTGAAGGATGCGGTCTTTCGTGCTTTTCATTGCTGGGGAGTATACCGACATCCCGTGAGTTTGTCAATATACTAGATAAATATCATAAATATTGACTTTTCCTCCTGACCCTGCTATAATCCCGCCGCAATCATAAAACGCCAGCAATGGCTTAATTTTTGAGCGTAACCGAGGTTGTTACGCCATCAGGAGCATAGAGGAATGTCGCAATTAGAAATCAAGAATTTGCACGTCAGCATTGAGGGGAAGGAGATTCTCAAAGGTCTCGACCTGACCGTGGAACAGGGCAAAGTCCACGCCATCATGGGACCGAACGGAACGGGAAAGTCCACGCTTGCCTACACCCTGATGGGGCATCCGTCCTATACCGTCACGGAGGGAGAGGTCATTTTCAAAGGGCAAAACATCCTTGAGTTGGAGCCGGACGAACGTTCCCGCCTGGGAATTTTTCTGGCGTTTCAATACCCTGTTGCCATCCCCGGCGTGACGGTGGCGAACTTCCTGCGCACCGCCATCAACGCCCGCCGCCGCGCCGAAAACCCCGAAGACAAGGGCATTCCCATCCCCGAGTTCCGCAAACTGCTCAAGGAAAAGATGGCAATGCTCAAAATGGATCAGAACTTTGCGGGTCGTTACCTCAACGACGGCTTTTCCGGCGGCGAAAAGAAACGCGCCGAAATTTTGCAGATGGCGACCCTCCAGCCGGAGATCGCCATTTTGGACGAGACCGATTCAGGTCTGGATATTGACGCGCTGCGCATCGTGGCAGACGGCGTCAACGCCCTGATGGGCAAAGACCTCGGCGTGCTGGTCATCACGCACTATCAGCGTTTGCTGAATTACATCAAACCCGATTACGTCCATGTAATGATGAACGGGCGTATCGTCGAATCGGGCGGACCCGACCTTGCCCTGCACCTCGAGGAAAAAGGTTACGAGTGGATCCGCGAGAAATACGAAGAGGAAGCCGAAGCCGCGGCGTAGAGTCGGTTCTTTGAGCAGAGACAGGCGGCGGCTGGGAGAGAAGCGGCTCGTCGTCTGTGAAAGGTGAATCCCATGAGTGAAGATGCAAAAATTTTGGAAGACATTGGCGAATACAAGTACGGTTTTCACGACCGCGATGATTACTACTCCTTCAAGTCGCAAAAAGGCTTGAGCCGCGAAGTCGTCGAGCAGATTTCCTACCTGAAGGGCGAGCCCAAGTGGATGCTCGAATTCCGCCTCAAGGCGCTCGATCACTTCCTCAAGCGCCCCATGCCCAATTGGGGACCTTCCTTGAAGGAACTGAACCTCGACGACATTTATTACTACGTCAAGCCAACCGAGAAGCAGGAAAAATCGTGGGACGACGTTCCCGACGACATCAAGCGCACGTTCGACAAACTCGGCGTGCCTG
The DNA here is from genome assembly GCA_034432325.1 of Anaerolineales bacterium. Taxonomy (GTDB): domain Bacteria; phylum Chloroflexota; class Anaerolineae; order Anaerolineales; family Villigracilaceae; genus Defluviilinea. The sequence continues at coordinate 361 of DAOUBY010000066.1, read as the reverse complement.
AAGCCGAGCGCAAATTTTTAGCGGGACTTGGAGCTCAATATGAGTCCGAGATGGTGTACCACTCCATTCAAAAACATCTCGAAGAGCAGGGCGTCATCTTCCTCTCCATCGAAGACGGCTTGAAGCAGCACCCCGATTTGTTCCGCGAATACTTCGGGACGGTCATTCCCATTGAAGATAACAAATTCGCCGCGCTCAACTCCGCCGTCTGGTCGGGCGGATCGTTCGTGTATGTGCCCAAAGGCGTGAAGGTGGATTTGCCCCTGCAGGCATACTTCCGCCTGAACACCGCCAACGTCGGTCAGTTCGAACGCACGCTGATCATCGTGGACGAGGGCGCAAGCGTACACTATGTAGAGGG
>DAOUBY010000065.1:0-13348 GCA_034432325.1 Anaerolineales bacterium | reverse complement strand
GCCTGGTCTTTTTGGTTTAAGTTGATGATTTATCGAGAGGAGGATGGAAATATCCAGGGACCTTGCACTATAAACGACTCAACACTTTCTTTCGAGACTAATGCCTCAGCGTCGGTTTGGCTCATATTTGCAGGCTTCTGAGCGATAACCACTTGCGCTCCTCCTTCCTGGCTCACACAGTCCAATTTTATTCCTATACCCTTGGTATCAAGACGGCTTTGAACTGTTTCAAGATAGAACGCGCATTCCTGTCCCTCCCTTGGAAGCGCACCGATTGACTGAATCACAAGGCTCACCTGGGTCAGATCTATTTCCCGCAGGTTGATTTCCGATGCAGGCGAGAAAAAAGCAAGGGTCTCACAAAGATAATCCGGTTGACCATCATGAGGAACATCGTTCCATGCAACGCCATTCCCGTAGGTAGTGACCCGCCGTTTTCCGTCCGGAAGGGTTTCCGTCAATTCACGCGGGGCAATGGTTGACAAGAGAAGGTTTCCTCTTTTCGTCTGTAATGTGGCATCCCAAACTCTCCAGTCGGCCGCACTGGGCAATTGAAAACAAACGTCCACCTTGATTTCTTCATTTTCATACCGAAAATTGGCAGCGCTGATGTCAATTCCAAATTTTTGTTGGGTCATGATTTTGCCGCTCTGCGCATATTTCTGTATCGCCAGGGCAGATACTCCAGGAATTGCGGTTGGCAAAGGTGTGGGGGTTGTGATTTTTCCTGTGGAAAGTTCAACCGCTTGAACGTTAGCAGTGGTACGCGGTACACCCAGAGTCACAATTAACATTCCTGCCACAAGTGCAAGAACAATTATCGAAAAGATAAACTTTGCTTTCATCAAATTAACTCCTTTAATTTGCCTGGCAATTGTATGTTTTATAAGTTCCAGAGACGTAACCGGGTGGAGGATTGGGAGGGTTGATGGGACCAGTTAGAGAAAGCCTCCCGCAATTCAGGGATGCACCGATGCCCGCATTTGTTCCGTACATGGGGGTGTACACCGTTGCCCCATAGCCAATCACCCATGGAGAACTGACCGTTTGCCAGCCAGAATTATAGTTAATCCCGCCCCATCGAATACTTCCTTCCGCATACTGATTATTCGAAAGATTTAGGGTTCGTTCCCATTGTGCCAGGCACCCATTGGAACCGGAGTAGCGATTATGAACCTCGCCAATTTTGACCCCATTGCGGTAAAGACTTTTTATCGGCGCGCCATAGTATGCTGTAGATCCACACCCCATGGTGTTAGGATTTTTACCATGACAACTATCTCCATAACAAAGAGCAGCCGCCAAAACTTTATGAGAGGCAGAGAAGCTGCTAAAGACTATTACCATAAGTAACAGAGCCGCAAAGATAGACATTATCAGCAACCTGATTTTCATGTTCAATTTCTCCTTGTCAAAACAGGATTTGCATGAGCGCTCAGGGGGAGAATACCATTCCCTTAAGTGTCTTTCAATACGGAAAATCCCCCATATTCCCCACAAAACCGTCTTTTCCCCGCTCACCTCGCCAGCGAAAGAAACACATCCTCCAGCGTCGGCTCACCGGCAGCGACATCTTTCACATTCACGTTCCTCCCCTTCAACGCCTGCAACAGGTCATCTCTCCTCTTGCCTCTTTCCGTGATTGTCCGTAAGTGATCGCCAGCCAATCCTACCCGCAAGACTCCATCAATCTCAGGCAACACTTCCAATCCAGTTTCCAGCGGTTCGGCAAAGACTTCCCACACATCGCCGGGGATGATGTCGCGTTTCAGGTTGGAGGGTGTGTCCATTGCCAGCAGTTTACCGTCGCGCATGATGCCAACGCGTTCGCAGTATTCGGCTTCGTCCATGTAGTGAGTGGTCACCAAAATTGTCACGCCGTTATCGGCAAGTTCGTAAATCAGGTCCCAAAAGGCGCGGCGGGCGGTTGGGTCAACGCCTGAAGTCGGCTCATCGAGGAAAAGCAGTTTGGGTTCATGCACCAGGGCGATGCCCAGCGCCAGCCGCTGACGCCAGCCCGCCGAGAGCGAATGCGTCAGCGTGGATTCGCGTCCACGAAGCCCGACCAGTTCGAGGGTCCGCGTGATGCGGGCTTTGTCCGTAATGCCATACACGCCGCCGTAAAACGTCAGGTTTTCGAGCGCCGTCAGGTCGTCGTAGATCGCAAACTTCTGCGACATGTATCCCACGCGCGAGCGCACCTGTTCACTTTGTTTGAACACGTCGTACCCCAGCACGGTCGCTTTGCCCTCGCTGGGTTCGAGCAGACCAAGCAGCATGCGAATGGTTGTCGTCTTGCCCGAACCGTTCGGACCGAGATAGCCGACCACCTCGCCTTCCTTAACTTCGAAGTTGATGTGATCCACAGCGACGAAATCGCCAAAGCGCCGCGTGAGATTTTCGACCTTGATGACGGGTTCGTTCATTTGGACTCCGATAAAAACCGGCTTGCGCGTACTGGACGTTCTCTAACGTCAGACTTGCGCGAGAGGGCGCAAATTACGCAGGATGCATTCATTTGGGCTCCGATAACGCGATGAAGATATCTTCGAGGACGGGCGGCACGGAACGGAGTTCATCCACCCGCCCGCCTGCGCTTCGTATCTTCGACCTCAACCTGCTCAACACATCCTGAGCCTTTCCCCCGCCGACGCGGATGTGGAGCCGGTCGCCGAACGCCTGCACATCCTCGACATCCTCATCCTGATGCGCGATGTGACGGAGGAGATTCAACGGCGAGCCGCGCAGTTCGAGTACGCGTCCGTTGAGGCGGGCGCGCAGGTTGGAGGGGGTGTCTTCGGCGATGATTTTTCCATCCTTCATGAATCCGACGCGGTGACAGCGCGAGGCTTCGTCCATGTAGGGGGTGGAGATGAGGACCGCGACGCCCCCCTCGTCCCTTCGGGACACTCCCCCCAAATTCCCCGAATTTTGGGGGAGATGGAGAGGGGTCGAAACAAGCTTGATGACCAATTGCCAGAAATCCTGTCGGGTAACCGGGTCAACGCCTGTGGTCGGTTCATCGAGAAGCAGGACGCGCGGGCGGGTGACGAGCGCGGTTGCCAACCCTAACTTCTGCTTCATGCCGCCCGAAAGTTGACCTGCCCGACGGTCGGTGAATTTTTCCAGCCCGACGAATTCGAGAATCTCCATGCAGCGCGGAAGCCACTCATCGGGTTTCAGTCCGCGCACCTCGGCAAAGAAGCGGATGTTTTCGAGCACGGTCAGGTCTTCGTAGAGGGAGAAGCGCTGGGAGAGGTAGCCGAACTGCGAGCGTGCCTGCTCGATGTGTGTGTTGATGTCGTAACCACAGATGTTCACATCGCCTGCGTCGGCTTTGAGCGCGCCGACGAGCAGGCGGATGGTGGTCGTCTTGCCTGCGCCGTCTGCCCCGACCAGCCCGTAGATCTCGCCTGCTTTGATTTGCAGGGAAACATCGTCAACGGCATGAGTCTCGCCGAAAGATTTTTTGATATTGCTGGCTTGAACAAGGTAATTCACAGAGATTTTCCCGTAATGTCACCCTGAGCGATAGCGAAGGGTCTCCATATCGAGGTGGAGATTCTTCGCTTCGCTCAGAATGACATCGCACAATAATTACTTGAACACCACATCCGCGGGCATACCGATTTTTAGTTTGCCTTCGGGGTCGGTGACTTTTAGTTTCACCGCGAACACGGTCGAACTGCGTCCTTCCACGGTTTGAACATTGCGCGGCGTGAATTCGGCTTTATCGGCGATGTGGACGATTACGGCGTCGAAGACGGGGCTTTCGCCCGAGGCAACGTCAATGGTGACGGAGGCTCCCTGCCCAAGATGGATTTCGTTGAGGCGCGGTTCTGGGACGTACACGGTAATCGTCAGTTCGCTGAGGTTTGCCATGGTCAATGCCATTGCGCCAGGCTGGATGAATTCGCCGGGTTCGACGTTGCGCGTGAGAATGACGCCGTCCATCGGAGCATAGACGGTGAGTTTGGACATCTGCGTGTCGAGCAGGGCAAGGTTCGCTTCGGCGGTCCGGACGGCGGCTTGCGCCTGTTCCATGGCGGCTTTTGCCTGCTCGAGGGCTTTTTCGGCGGTGACGACGGCGGGCGAGTTCAGTCCCGTTTGCAGGGCGCGGAGGTTATCTGCAGCGGTGTCGTAGACTTCCTGCGCAATGACCAGATTGGAGCGGGCTTCGAGGATGTCGGCGGCGGCGCTGGTGGTCAGCGCATCGTCGTATGCTTTTTGCGCGTCTTTCAGCGCGAGTTCGGCGTCGTCGAGGACGATTTGCGCGGCGTCGCGCAGTTTTTGGCTGTCGGATGCGCCCGAGGTTTTGTCGTACACCGATTTCGCGTTCTGGTAGGCGAGGCGCGCCTGATTCAATGCCGCTTCGATTTCGAGGAATTGCGCGCCGCCTTCGGTTTTTTGCAGGTCGTTCAGTTTTTTCTTTGTCTCTTCCAATTTCACGGCGGCGGCGTCCACGGCGGCTTGCGCGGCGGCGAGACGCTCCGCTTTGGAGAAGTACCAAACGGGCTGGTCGAATGGACTGGGTTTGGGCGTGCGCCAGACGGCGGTACGCACGGCGGCTTCCTGTGCGATGACGTTGGTGAGGGTCACGTCGTATTGCTGCTGGGCGGCGGCGTAGGCGGCGGAGGCGGTGTTGAGGGCGGCTTTGGCAGAGTCAATTTGGGCGGAGGCGACGGCGCGTTGGGCAGTCAGCAGGCTGTCGTCGAGGGAAAGAAGCGGGTCTCCCTTCCGAACGGCTTGTCCCTCCGCAACGAAGACATCCTTCACTCTGCCAGCCAGTTCGGGCGCAATGCTGACCTGGGTCGCTTCGATGACGCCCGAGGCTTTGAGCGCGCCGTTTTCGCTGGCGGTGAGCGAACGGAAGGCGTAATAAAGAATGGTCGAGAGGACGAGCAGGATGACAGCGATGCGAAGGGCGAGAGGCGGTTTGTGCATGGTGAACTCCTTATATTGCGTAGTCCGCCGGCGTAAGCGAACGCCGGCTACGCATAGAGGGGATTAATCGAGTCGTTTGCGGAAACGCAACGCGGCGAGGGTCATGATGCCGACGGCAAAGAGGGTCATGGCGAGGACGTCGCTCTGGATGGTTTCGAGACCGACGCCTTTGAGCAGGAGCGAGCGGATGATGACGAGGTAATAGCGCAGGGGCATGAGATAGGAAATCCATTGCAGGATTTTGGGCATGGCTTCGAGCGGGAAGAAAAAGCCCGAAAGGAAAATGCTCGGCAGGAGGGTCATCCAAACCGTGAGCATGGCTTCCTGCTGGGTGTTGGCGATGGTGGAGGCAAGCAGACCAATGCCCAGCCCCGTGACCATGAACACGCCCGAAAGCAGGATGATGAGTCCGAGGTCGCCGCGAATGGGCACGCCGAACCACCAGTGTCCCACCGCGAGGACTTCGATGGTGTTGAAGAAGCCGAGGATGACATAGGGCATGAGTTTGCCGACGATGAGTTCCCACGGACGGATGGGGGTGACGATGAGTTGTTCGATGGTGCCGCGCTCGCGTTCGCGCACCACCGAGGTGGCGGTGAGGATGGCGGCAATGGCGTAGAGGATCATGCCGATCACGCCGGGGATCATGAAGTGCGCGCTGATGAGGTCGGGGTTGAACCAGACCGTCGTGCGCACTTCGACGGGCGGCTGGACCCGCAGGCTCATGCCGCTGCGCTCGAACGTTTGCAGGAGGATGTTCAAGGCGTGCGCCTGCCCGATCAATTGCGAGGCGGAGAGCGCCGTGGAGGCGCTGGTCGGGTCGGAGCCGTCGAGGATGAAGGCGATCTGCGCGTTCCCTTCGGCGAGGCGCTGGGCGTAATCGGGCGGGATGATGACCGCGGCGCGCGCCTCCCCCGACATGATCAGATTTTCGATCTCGGCTTCGGAATCGACCACGTAGGCGATGCGGAAGTAATCGGCGGCGCGGTAGGCTTCGAGCAGAGCGCGCGATTCCACGCTTCGGCTTCGATCCAGAACCGCCAGCGGCACGTTGCGCACGTCGTTGGTGGCGGAGTAACCGAGCAGGAACAACTGCATGATGGGAATGACCAAAATCAATGCCAGCGTGCGCGTGTCTCGAAAGATCTGGATGAATTCCTTGCGGATGATGGAAAGGAGACGGGAGTTCATTGTGGCTCCGAGGGGGTGGGAATCAGTGGGCAGTAATCAGTAGTGAGCAGGGCGTGGTATGAGATACAAGTGCGTGCGTGTGTACAGGTCTATCTCCTCATTCCGAAGGTTTGAGAATGCCGTGCAGGAAGATGTCCACGTAGGCGTCGGCGGCGTCTTTGGGCATCAGTTTGCCGATGACGGAATTGGAGATGACCATTTCGGTGATGAAGTAGGAGATGATCATGCCGAAAAACGAACGCAGGAACATGGCGGGGTTGGAAATGCGCAGCCCCTTGCGGACCTTCACCATCTGCTCGAACACAGGCAGCACTTTGGGGGCAATTTCCTTCAACATGACCGCCCCGTGCCTGCCGTTGAACTCCACCATTTCGATCAGCATGAGTTTGATATAGATGGGGTTGCTGCCAAGTTCGGTCACGGTGACTTTGAAAGCGTTCCGCAAAAACTCCTCGGCGGTTTCGCCCGGCGCTTCCATCACCAGCGGCAGGATGCGCTTGTAGGGATGCTTATCCACGATGATGGCTTCGAAGAGTTCGTCCTTGCTGGCAAAGTGATTGTAGATGCCCCCCAGCGCCAGACCGGCGCGCTCGGCAATCTGCCGCATGGAGGTGGCGTGATAGCCCTGCTCCATGAACAGTTCAATTGCCGCGTCTTCGATGGCGAGGCGGGTGCGTTCCCCTTTTGTAACAACTTCTTCGGACATATCTGCTCTGCTCGCATAAAAAAATGAACGAACGTTCGTTTTTTATTTTATCCCTTTCAAGCCAGGAGTCAAGAGGCAATTTTCGGAATGGTAGAATCACTGCATGCTTCCCCTCTCCAAAGTCGAACAATTCACCCGCAGGCATTTGCGCTACAACGTCACCGTCGGACTGATGGACGGCGGCACGTTCGGCATTGCCCTGGGATTCGCCTCCTTCGGGACCGTCCTGCCGCTCTTCGTGGACACAATGACCGACTCAGCCACCCTGATCGGGCTTGTCCCCGCCATTCACGCCGCAGGGTGGCTGCTGCCGCAGTTGTTCACCGCCACGCACACCTCCCGCCTGAGACGTTACAAACCCACCGTCCTGCTGAACACCATCCATGAACGCATTCCATTTCTGGGGCTGGCGCTTGTTGCGCTGTTTCTGCCGAAAATCGGAACGCAGGCGGGCTTGATCCTTACCTTCCTCCTGCTTGCCTGGCAGGGACTGGGCGGCGGCTTCACCGCCAACGCCTGGACGAGCATGATCTCGAAGATCATCCCTTCCGAATATCGCGGCACGTTCTTCGGCACACAAGCCGCCGTCGCAAACCTGTTCATCAGCCTTGCGGCGGTCGGCGCAGGCTATTTGCTGGATTGGTACGACACGCCCATCAACTTCGTGTATTGCTTCCTGATCGCCATGCTTTTCTTCACCATTTCGTGGTTTGCGCTTGCGCTCACCCGCGAACCGACAGATTACGACAAAGTGATCGAAGAAACGCCCTCCCCCTTCTGGCAGGGAGCCGCCAGAATCCTGCGCGGCAACCCCAACTTTCGCTGGTTCCTCGCCGCGCGCTTTCTCTCGCAATTCGCAACGATGGGTTTCTCGTTCTACATCATCCATGCCCTGCGGCGCTTCAACGCCGACGCCGTTCTCCTCGGGTATCTCACCGCCGCCCTCACCATCACGCAAACCGCCGCCAACATCGGCATGGGCTGGCTGGGCGACCGCGTCGGTCACCGCGCCATGCTCGTGCTGGGCGCGGCGGCGGCAATGCTCAGTTCCATACTTGCCTGGTTCGCGCCGTCGCTCGCCTGGTTCTTCCCCGTCTTCATCCTCGCCGCCCTTGCCAACGTCTCCATCTGGACGAACGGCATGACGATGGCAACCACCTTCAGCAGTGAAGCCGAGCGTCCCTTCTACATCGGTCTGGCGCAAACGCTCACCGCACCCGCCACCATGATCGCTCCCCTCATCGGCGGCTGGGTGGCAGATACGCAAGGCTTCGAACTCACTTTCGAACTATCAGCCTTTTTATCGTTTGCCATGCTGTTGATTCTGTGGCTGATCGTGAAAGACCCGCATAAGAACCCTCTTCCGGCGGGAGAGGGAGTCAAGGAGCAAACATGACCCTCATTCAAGAAAAAGCCCAACAAGCCATTGACATCCTCAAAGAACAAAACACCGACCTGTGGCTCACCTTCGTCCGCGAGACGAGCGGCGTGCGCGACCCCGCCCTCGACCTGCTCATCGGTCCCAACAACCTCACCTGGCAGTCTGCGCTCATCTTCACGCGTCACGGCGACAAGATTGCCATCATCGGCAACCTCGAAAAGGATGCGATTGCCCGCCTCGGCGTCTTCGACGAAATCATCGGATACGACGCCGCCATCAGCCAACCCTTACGGGAAACCCTCGCCCGCCTCAACCCCGACCGAATTGCCGTCAACACCTCGAAGAACAACGTCCACGCTGACGGCTTGACTCACGCCATGTACGAAATCCTGTGCGGCTACCTTGCCGGCACGCCCTACGCAGACCGCCTCGTCAGCGCCGAACCGGTCATCAACGCCCTGCGCGGACGCAAGACCCCCGCCGAACTGGCGCGCATCCGCCGCGCCATCGAAATCACCGACGAAATCTACCAAAAAACATTCAACTTCCTAAAAATCGGCATGACCGAAATCGAAGTCGGCGCATACATGCAGGAACTCGCAAGAGAATACGGCGTTGGGCTGGCATGGACGGCGGAGAGTTGCCCGGCGGTCAATTCGGGTCCCAACTCCCCCGTTGGGCACAGCGGACCGACCGCGATCAAAATCGAGCGCGGACACATCCTGCACTTCGATTTCGGCGTGAAGTATGAGGACTATTGCTCCGACATCCAGCGCGTTTGTTACGTCCTGCGCGAGGGTGAAACCGAAGCCCCGCCCGAAGTTCAGCGCGGATTCATCACAATCCGCACCGCCATCGAAAAATCGCGCGAAGCGATGAAAGCGGGAGCGACAGGCAACTCGATTGATACCATCGCGCGCGAAATCGTCACCGATGCCGGTTACCCCGAATATCCCTACGCCCTCGGTCACCAACTGGGGCGCGTGGCGCACGATGGCGGCGCCCTGCTCGGTCCGCTATGGGAGAAATACGGCGACTCGCCCCATCAAAAACTCGAAGTGGGGCAAGTCTTCACCATCGAACCCGGACTGGCAGTGGCAGGCTATGGCTACATCGGCTTGGAGGAGGATGTGGTCGTCACCGAAAACGGCGCGGAATACTTCACCGCGCCGCAGAGGGAGATTGTGCTGATCAAATAATTCGAGCGCCGACGATGGGCGGCGGTCTGCGGTCAGCCGTCCATCGTCCGATCATAAACGGGGGAAATGCCGCGGGGAGATAAAAGTCATTGAATCAGAAACAGGCGTCGGCGAAAGAGGAGGCGGATTGTCCCCTGCGCCGTGTGCCTTCCATCACTGGCTTGTCTTATAATGCCTCACTATACTCGTCTGCGTGAGGTGAATCCATGTCCAACGAAGACCCCAGAATTCTCGAACTGCGCAGGATGCGCGCGAAGGCGCTGGAAGGCGGCGGCGCGGAACGGGTGGCAAAGCAAAAAGCCAAAGGCAAGTTGACCGCGCGCGAGCGCATCGAAGCATTGCTCGACCCGGGCACGTTCAACGAAATCGAACCGTTCATTACACATCAGGGCGATGAGATGGGTCTGCTGAAGGAAAAGTTCTACGGCGACGGCGTGATTACGGGCTACGGGCAGATTGATGGGCGGACGGTGTATCTCTATTCGCAGGATTTCACCATTTACGGCGGCACGTTGAGCGAGATGCAATCGCATAAGATTTGCCGCGTGATGGACCTGGCGGTGCGCAACGGCGTGCCGTTCATCGCGCTGATCGATTCGGGCGGCGCGCGCATTCAGGAAGGCGTGCGTTCGATGGGCGGCTACGCGGAAATCTTTCGGCGCAACGCGCAATACTCGGGCGTGGTGCCGCAAATCAGCGTCATGCTCGGACCGTGCGCCGGCGGCGCGGCATATTCGCCCGCCCTCACCGACCTGGTCATCATGGTCGAGAAGCAGTCGTTCATGTTCCTGACGGGACCCGAAGTCATCAAAGCCGTGACGGGCGAGGTGATAGACGCCGAGTCGCTGGGCGGCGCGAATGTGCACATGTCGGTCAGCGGAGTGGCGCATTTGAGCGTGAAGAGCGAACGCGAGGCGCTCGCCATGGCGCGCCGTTTTCTCTCATACCTGCCCTCCAACAACGTGGAGAATCCGCCCTTCGTCACCCCTGCAGACGACCCGCTGCGCATGGATGAGTCGCTCAACAGCGTCATTCCGCTCGATCCCGCCGAGCCGTACATCATGCATCAGGTCATCGAAAAGATCGTTGACAAAGGCACGTTCCTCGAAATCCAGCCCGATTGGGCGCGCAACGCCATCGTGGGCTTGGCGCGCATCGGCGGTCACAGCGTGGGCATTGTGGGGCAGGAACCCGCCATCATGGCGGGCGTGATTGACATTGACGCGGCGGACAAGATGACCCGCTTCGTCCGCATGTGCGATTGTTTCAACATTCCGCTGGTGACCTTTGTGGACTCGCCCGGCTTCCTGCCTGGCATCGCGCAGGAACACGGCGGCATCATCCGCCACGGCGCGAAACTGCTCTACGCCTACTCCGAAGCGACCGTGCCGAAAATCTGCATCATCACGCGCAAGGCGTACGGCGGCGCGTATGTGGTCATGTCCAGCAAGTACCTCGGCACCGACGTGACCTATGCGTGGCCCTCGGCGGAAATCGCCGTGCTGGGCGCGGAGGGCGCGGCGAACATTTTGTTCAAGAAGCAAATCGAATCTGCGCCCGACCCCGCCGCAGAACGCAAGCGGCTCGCCGATGAATACCGCGCCAAATTCAACAATCCCTATTACGCCGCATCCACCGGCTACGTGGACGACATCATCGAGCCGCGCGAGTCGCGCCCGAAGATCATCGCCGCGCTCTCGGCATTGCGCGACAAGTACGCTCCCGCGCCGCCCAGGAAGCATGGGAATATTCCAGTCTAATATGTCATTGCGAGGAGCCGCTTGCGCTGAGCGGAGGGCGCAGCCCGAAGTCGAAGCGGCGGCGACGAAGCAATCCCCAATCAAACAGGAGATTGCTTCGTGGCGCCTCGCGCCACTCGCAATGACATGAATGAGTCAAACCATGAATGATTTATCAACCGCCCTTCAGATCACTGCCCTCGGCATGGGACTGGTCTTCGGCGCGATACTCCTGCTCTGGGGAACGATGACCCTGCTGACGACATTGACCGCCGACAAGGACTCCGCTTCAGACTCGCCCAAGCCTGTCTCCGCTTCGGAAACCGAGACCCTCGCCCGAGCCGCGGCGGTGGCGGTGGCGCTGGCAATGGCGGAACAGCAGTTATCGTCGGCGCGCCCGCTCAAAGACCCGCCCACGGCTATCGTCAGCGCGTGGCAGTTGGGAATGCGGACGAGGCAAATGAGCGAGAAGGGACACAGACTTCCGAAGGCTTAATTGCATGAAGTGCGTAGTTGGCATTCTCCAATGCCATCTTGGAGCATGAACAATGAAATACAACGTCACGATTCAAGACAAATCTTACGTGGTGGAGATCGAGGACATCAACGCGCGCCCCGTCGTCGCCTATGTGGAGGGGATTCGGGTGGAGGTCATTCCAGACACGAATCCGCTTGGGGTGGAGGGAGTCAGGCACGAGGTCCAGAAAGAGGCGAAGGAAGTCCACTCCATTGACCTGCGAACATCTGCCGGGCAAAACGTCAACGAACTAACCGCTCCCCTGCCTGGCACGGTTGTCGAGGTCTTTGTGAAGGCGGGCGATGTCATCGAAGCGGGGCAGGTGGTGGTCGTCATCGAGGCGATGAAGATGAAGAACAGCATCCGTTCGACGCGGGCGGGCAGAGTAGCGGAGGTGCTGGTGAACACGGGGCAAACGGTGGCGCACAAACAGCCGCTGGTGAGGTTCGAATGAATTTAGCCGAACTGCTTCCCGAGTTGCTCAAAGGGCTGGGGAACTTCACCCTCGGCAATGCGGTGATGATCGCCGCCGCGCTGATTTTGATGTACCTTGCCGTGTTCAAGGAAATCGAGCCTGTGCTGCTGCTCCCCATCGGGTTCGGCTGTCTGCTGGCGAACATTCCGCTGGCTGGCATGACCGCCGCGGAAGGTATTACGGGCGTGCTGTACGATGCAGGCATTAAAACGGAATTGTTCCCGCTGCTGATCTTCATCGGCGTGGGCGCAATGATTGACTTCAGCCCGCTTCTGGCACAGCCGCGCATGGTGCTGCTCGGCGCGGCGGGACAGTTCGGCATCTTCGGCACATTACTGCTGGCGATTGCGCTGGGGTTTCCGCTCAATCAGGCGGCTTCGATTGGGGTCATCGGCGCGATTGACGGACCAACTTCGATCTTTGTGGCAGCCAAACTCGCCCCCGAATTGCTCGCGCCGATTGCGGTGGCGGCGTATTCGTACATGAGCCTCATCCCCATCATCCAGCCGCCGCTGATGCGCCTGCTGACCACCAAACGCGAGCGGCTGGTGCAAATGGAATACGCGCCCAAACCGATTTCGCAGCGGACGCTGGTTGTGTTTCCTGTTGTGCTGACGGTTGTGGTCGGTTTGCTCGTGCCGGAAGCGACGCCGCTCATTTCGATGTTGATGCTCGGCAACCTGCTGAAAGTTTCGGGGGTGGTGGAGCGGTTGAGCAAGGCGGCGCAAAACGAAATCATCAACATCTCCACTCTGTTTCTCGGTCTTGCCATCGGCGCGACGATGACCGCCAAAGACTTCCTCAATCTCGACACGGGCAAGATCATGCTGTTGGGCTTGATTGCCTTTGCGCTCGACACGGTTGCGGGACTGCTCTTCGGCAAGTTGATGTGCGTGTTGAGCGGCTACAGCATCAATCCGCTCATCGGCGCGGCGGGGATTTCAGCGTTCCCCATGGCGGGGCGTCTCGCCGCGAAGACCGCCAACGACGAGAACCCGCACAACTTCATCCTCATGCACGCCATGGGCGCAAACACCGCAGGGCAGTTGGGGTCGGTCATTGCGGGCGGCGTTTTGCTGGCAATTGTGAGCAAGTTGATATAAACAAGACTTCCAAAGTCTCAGAGAGTGTTTTGAAATTCATGTTCCAACCACAGATGAACACAGATAAATTCAGTACTTCACGAAAGCGCGTAT
>DAOUBY010000064.1:0-9046 GCA_034432325.1 Anaerolineales bacterium | reverse complement strand
GTAGCGCGGAATTCATTCCGCAACCTAAAGCGACATGAATGTCGCGCTACAAAATCTTCGCGGTTGTGATAGTTTTTCAAGAGCAATTCTACAGATTGGACGGATTTCACGGACAAAAAGCAATCCGTGTCCAAAGACGAGTGACTATTAGACGAGAGACGATCCGACTTGTTAGAACATCGGCGCCATCGCCATGGCGGGATGGTTGTGCGCCTCCAGCCAGGCGAGCAATTCTTCGACGGTGGTCACGCTGCGCTCATCGGCGATCTTGTCCAGCAGGTCGGGGTCGCCTTCGCGCTCGCAGACCGCTTTGAACTCCTCTTTCATGGTTTCTTTCAACACGGACGACATCCACACCACGCGCTTGAATCCGCCGTCGGCGGAGATGAACTTGGGGCTGATGAGGTAATACTTGCCCACGCCCATTACGCCAGGGGTCTGCATGCCGCCGCCCGCGATGCCCGCCAGCGTGGAGAAGGTCATGCCTGCGGGGGTCATGGACGTATCCTCGCGCGAGACGACCATCACGCCGTTGGCTTCGGGGATGAGCATGACGATGCATTCGAAACAGCCGCAGGCGGTCATCGGGTTTTCCATGATGGAGTACATCGAAACTTCCTGCACCACACCGTGCGAGCCGATCTTGGCGTAGTCGTTCGTGCCTTCCCAGTACCCTTTCTTTGGGTCGAGCAATTTTCCAAGTTTGATGGGCTGATTGGGTCCCGTCGGGTTGATGTTGTAGGAGGCTTTGCAGTCCAGCCAGTTGTAGGCGCCGCACAAGCCCAGCCGTTCGGGCGAGACCACGCAGACGTGATTCGGAGCGAACGATTGACAGAGCGTGCAGGAGTAGAACTCCTCCACCTTGTCGTCGGTCAGGTCGGCGAGGCGTTTGTTGCGGTAGTCGTAGGCGGCGCGCGCCTTCTCCAGCCATTCGGCGTGCAGCGCGGGGTCGGTGACGATGGTCACTTCCACCTTGTCCACGATGGCGCCGAAGTCCTCGTGGAAGCGGGCGTGCAGGATTTTGCCGAAGTGTTCGAGATTGAATCCCTTGTCGGCGGCGTTGTTCGAGATGCGGATCCAGGCGATGTCGCGCTGACCGACATGCTGAATCCCGCTCGCGCCGTTGATGAAGTAATGCACCTGCCGTTCCAGCACAGGCTCGAAGTCCTGCTGCATTTGGCGTCCCGCCACCTTGATGACGATGCCCAAATCCATGTGACCCTGCGGAGGGACGTTGGAGAAATCGGGTCCGACGACTTCGATTTTGCCGTCGGTGACCTCATCCAGCGGCGCCATGTAGAGGTACTCAAAGGCGCGGCTGTACTTGCCGCCGAACTCCACGCGCAGATCCGCCTTGCGGACGACTTCGCCCTCGAAGGCAGAACCATACGGGACGGGAACGTCCACGTGCGAGACCTTGACCTTGACGCCGCGCACCTCGATACATTTCTGAACCAGCCGCTCGGCGCGCTCCAAATCGTCCTTGCCTTCGATTTGATTGAACGGCATCGAAACGACATGCTCATACGTCGTCACGCCCGTCGGTAAAATTTCGGGGATGACCGTATCGGCGATGACGGGGAAGCCGAAGTTGATCGCGCCCGCCGCGGCGGCGTACTTGAGATCGTCCACTTCGCCGAGCGCCAGCA
This sequence comes from Anaerolineales bacterium, assembly GCA_034432325.1. Lineage (GTDB taxonomy): Bacteria > Chloroflexota > Anaerolineae > Anaerolineales > Villigracilaceae > Defluviilinea. Next base: position 7,397 of record DAOUBY010000064.1, on the reverse strand, counting down.
CAAAGGCGAAGACGCGCTCCTTGTTGTAGAGCAGGATTTCGCGCGACTGTCCAGGTTTGAGCCCGCCAAAGGTCAGGGCGGAGCGGGTGGCGAATCCCAGCGCGTAAATGGCGGAGATGGTGTCTGTTCCAAACGGGACGGTGTAGGTGTCGTAGCCGAGTTCCACGCCCTCTTCGATGAGTTGATGGATGATGCTGCGCCCGTTGACGTTGCCGCTCAGGAAGCAAAGGATGTTGCGCCGCTGGAGTTCGCGCACGATCTTGACCGCGACCTCGTTGGATTTGGCGCAGCCGACGATGGCGGCAAAGCCAGGCATGCGCCCGTCCACCAGTTGGATGCCCCACGAGCGGAGTTGGATGTCGTCAATGGGACCGTTGAGGTGACCCTCACCCCCTCCTCCCTCTCCCTCTGGGAGAGGGGAAGGGGGGAGGGAATTATCGGGGCTGGTGAAGGAAGTTCCTCCCGCCAGTTTGAATCCAGGCATCGGCTCAGGTTGAAGTCCATAGACGAAGCGGATGGCTTCAATCGTCTCGGCGGCGAGAAGCGTCGCCATGCCCGAGTCGAGGGTCTCGCCGAGGTAGGGAGTCCATTTTGCAAATGCGGGAATCGGGTGGAGCAAGTCCCGCGCGTATTTCAACACAGGCTGAAGGTCGCCGAGTTTTTCCACCGCTTTCCCCGTCATGCCGAGGATGGTGGGGAGGTAGTACGCCGTGTTCGGGAACGAGACGGGAGTCTCCGCGCCTTTTTCCTTCAATGCCTTGTTGAGCATGATTTCGGCTTCGGTCACCAGCGCGTTTGCCCCGCGCGTGGCACGTGTGGCGATGTATTTTGACATAATGTCTCCTTTGCGTAGCGTTCTCTAACGCCGATGCCCGCGTAAGAGAACGCGGGCTACGCATAAAGATATTTAATCCGCCGCCAATCCATAAATCGCCTCGCGCTTCACTTCCAGCGGCAGCGCTTCCAGTTCGCGCATTTTCGCATCGCCGCTGCGCCCGAACTTGTTCGGCTCCCACGCAGGCAGACCGAGCGCGGTGCGCTTCTTGTCAATGTGTTCGAGCGTCTTGCGGATCATCTCGTCGGGGTCGGGGATGAACTCCAGTTTGCCGCCGTAGAGTTTCTCCCAGCCCTCGCTGATGTATTTCAGCACCAGGTCGCTGTCGCTCACGCGGTCGGGCATGCCGCTCACGGGCGACGCGCCGCCGAAGATGACGTACACACCCGACGCCACGCAATATGTTGCAATTGCCAGCGCCTTCTCGCTCATCCATTCGGGCGCGAGACCGACGGCGGGAATCTGGTCAATGTCGTCGCCCAAGCCGCCCTCTTCGACCATCTGCGTCAGCACGGTCAGGATGCGGGTATTATCCACGCACGAACCCATGTGGAGGACGGGCGGGATGCCGACGGTTTCGCAGACTTCACGGAGTCCGCTTCCGACTTCGCTCAAGCCTGCTTCGCCCAACATCAGCCCCAACTTCCCCGCGGCAATCGCGCCGCACCCCGTCTGCACCACCAGCACATCCTGCTTGAGCAATTCCTTCACGACCTTGTTGTGCAGGTAATCCTGCGACGAACGCGGATTGTTGCAGCCCACAATCGCCGCCACCCCGCGGATGCGCCCCGCCATGATGGCGTCGTTGAGCGGGCGGAACGAGGCGCGGTACGAACCGCCGAGCATGTAGTTGATGTACTCGTGCGAGAAGCCAGGGATGACGTCTTCCTTGATTTGCGGAATGTGCGTCTTCGAGCGGTTGCGGTTCTTGAAGTTGTCAATTGCCGTCTTGAGAATTTGCTTGGCGATGGTCAGCGCCTTGTGTTCGTCGAACTCGATGTGCGTCGCCCCCGTGATGCGGACTTTCGGCGAGGTGGTGATGATCTTGGTGTGGAAGTTTTGCGCCAGTCCCACCAGCGCCTGCATGATGCACTGCACGTCCACCACCATCGCTTCGACCGCGCCCGTCAGGATGGCGAGTTCCTGATGCAGGAAGTTCCCCGCCGCAGGGATGCCCTGCCGCATGAGGATTTCGTTTGCGGTGCAGCAGATGCCCGAAAGGTTGACGCCGTTCGCACCCGCCGCCTTTGCGTACTCGATGATTTCGGGGGTCTGCGACGCGGCGACAATCATCTCGCTCAGGCTGGGCTCGTGTCCGTGAACGACCACATTCACCATGTCTTCTTTGATGACGCCGAGGTTCGCCTGCCCCAAAATCGGCGCGGGCGTGCCGAAGAGGATGTCCGAAATGTCGGTGGCGATCATCGAGCCGCCCCAGCCGTCTGCCAGCGCCGTGCGGATGGCGTGATTCAGGATGTGCGCGGGGTCCTGGTCGTCGCCGATGTGGGTGCGGTGCAACGCCTCGACCACTTCGCGATCCACGCCGCGGGGCCAGACCTTCTGCTCGCGCCACAACTGCTGGCGTTTCTTCGGCGCGCGCGCGGCGGGGACGATTTCGCCCAATTGCTGACCGAACTGCGAGATATACAAATCCGCCAGGTCGCTGGCGATCTCCTCGGGCGCGCGTCCCTCGATGGGGATGCCGTACTTCGACGCCACAATCCGCAGTTTGGCAACGTCGCGGATCATGTACCCTTCCGCTTCGCCTTTGGCGGCCGCCTTGAGCAGGAACGCCATGTCGCGTCCGTGATCGGAGTGCGCCGCGCCGCCCGCCGCAATTGCCCGCGTCAGGTTGCGCGCCTGAATGGTGTCCAATGTTGCGCCGCATACGCCCGTCTCGCCGCTCTTGGTCAAGCGGCACGGACCCATGCCGCACTGCTTACAGCACATCCCTGCGCCGCCGATATTGCACGGAACCATGGCATCGGCGCGGGTGAAGGCTGTGCCAATTCCCAACTCCTCCGCGCGGATCAACATCTCCTGCGCGGCGGGGTCGGTCGAATACTCCTTGATTTCACGTTTCTTGGGCATCGGATTCTCCTTTGCTTTCGTCAGCGTTAGAGAACGCTGACTACGCAGAACTAAAAACGCTGGCGAAAGCAAACTAAAAACGCTGGCGAAAGCAAACTAAATACGCTGACGAAAGCAAACTAAATACGCTCGTGTATCTAAGCAAAAATAAATGCCCTCACGTATCGCGTAGCGTAGCGGACGTTCTCTAACGTCCGTTCTCTAACGTCCGTTCTCTAACGTCCGTTCTCTAACGTCCGCTGGTTTTCCTCCGTTTTCACCACCCCCATCCCAGGGCAATACCAGAGCGGACGTCCGCGATACGGGACGCGCTGGGCAAACGCCACCGTGTTCTTCACCGTCTCATACACGGCGGTATGACGGAAAGCGCCCTCGTCCTCGGCTTTACGCGCTGCGCCGCCTGGCTCGGCGGGAATTGGCAGCTCGTCCAGGTAGCCCGTCTCGCGCAGGCGCGCCTCGATCGTCCCCTCCTGAATTTTTTCGGGATCGAACGTCACTTGAATGGTCTGGAAAGCGCTGGACGCATACACATCCACAACCCCCTGCATGCCCAGTAAAATCCGCCTCACCTCCACAACGTGATGATCGCCATAGAGCGCAGGCGACTCGAAGGTCTTCGTCTGCATACGGCACCTCCTTTGAAACAGGATGATGACTTTGCCCGAAGACACCTCTAAAAGTCTAGACTCTTCCTAAAATTTATTCTAGCATTTTGAAGCGCAGCAAAATTGTGAGCATTGTCATTAGAAAATCTGATAAATGTACCGAACACGGGTTTACTGCAATCCATCAGCGGATGGCAATGACGGGAATAAGAGCGGATAATGACTCACAGACGACTCGACTGACCGGACCCTGCATCAGAGGAGGTCAACGCTTCGGGGTCAGGACCCAAGCCTGGTCGCCGCGCGAAGCGCCTTGTCCTGTCTGACAGCGGATTCCGTTCCTGGAAAGCCTCGGCGCGGAACAGCGCGAACACATTCCCGTCAAAAAAGAGGAATTCCGTCACTGTTGCGCGCGGCACGGCAAATGTAAAATGAATTTGGCTCATGCGTCATCTGTGAGCGGATGGAAGGAATTAACCATGAAACTGGCAATTACTGGCAAAGGCGGTGTGGGGAAGACCACCCTCACGGCGCTGCTCGCTCAATCCTATGCCGATGCGGGACGTCAGGTGCTGGCGGTGGACGCCGACCCTTCTCCCTGCCTGGCGGGGGCGTTGGGGTTTCCCTCCGAATTGCGCGCACAACTCCACCCCATCGCCGAAATGGACGAGCTCATCGAAGAACGCACAGGCGCCAAACCCGGAACGATCGGCGGATTCTTCACCCTCAATCCCCGCGTGGACGACATCCCCGAACGATTCAGCGTCGTCCATCGCGGCGTGCGCCTGCTCGAAATGGGCAGCGTGGATTTGGGCGGTTCGGGCTGCATCTGCCCCGAATCGGCGATGCTGAAGACGCTCTTCACGCATCTGCTCTTCCGCAATGACGAGATCCTCCTGCTCGACATGTACGCAGGCGTCGAACACCTCGGCAGGGCAACGGTGGATTTCGTGGACGCGATGCTGGTCGTCGCTGAACCGACGCGGCGCAGCCTCGGCACTGCCGCGCAAATCAAGAAACTCGCCAGCGACATCGGTTTGCAGCGTCTGTATCTCGTGGGGAATAAAGTGCGAGACGACGAAGAAGCCCAATTCCTCGAAGCCGAAAGCCCCGGCCTGCCCCTGCTTGGCTGGCTTCCCGCCGACTTGAAGGTGCAGGAGGCAGACAGGCTCGGCATCCCCGTGTACGACCATGTGGAGAGTTTGAGACTTGCAACACAACAAATTACAGAGATGCTGAGCAAACTCACGAACGATGAGATCATTGAATAGTCATGATCCTCGTGACCATTCGACCACCAGACCAGATGACTATAATAGGACTTACGCGTAATCGGCGTTCTCTAACTTACGCGTAATCGGCGTTCTCTAACGCCAATTACCTGTCCAGCGCGTTGGAGAACGCGCTCTACGCAAGTTTGCGTAAGTCCTATATAAGACTATAAGACTACAGGACGATATGACTACCACAATCGCACTCGCAGGCAAAGGCGGCGTGGGCAAGACCACCGTCGCGGCGATGGTCATCAAGTACCTCGCCCAAAATCAGAGCGGCAGCATCCTCGCCATTGACGCCGACCCCTCCTCCAACCTGAACATGGTGCTGGGACTCGACCTCGAATGGACGGTGGGCGACATCCGCGAAGACATGCTGGAGCAGGTCAAGTCGTCGCTGGCGCAGGGAGGCGCGGCAATGGGCGCCCTGCCCGGCGGAGTGAACAAGCGCGACTACCTCGAATACCAGATCCGCTCCTCGCTGGCGGAGGGCGCGCGTTTCGACCTGATTGCGATGGGACGGGGCGAAGGTCCGGGCTGTTACTGCGCGGTCAACCACAACCTGCGCGAGGTGATTGACGGCTTGAGCCGTCACTACGCCTACGTGGTCATTGACAACGAAGCGGGCATGGAACATCTCTCCCGCCGCACCACGCGCGATGTACAGCACCTCTTTATCGTCAGCGACCCCACCCAGCGCGGACTGGTCGCTGCACAGCGCATCGCCGACATGCGCAGGGAACTCGACATCAACATCGAAAACGCCTGGCTCATCATCAACCGCCTGCAAGGGGGAATGCCCGCCGCACTCACAGCCTTCACCGACAAACTGGATGTGCCTTTGCTTGGAACGATACCCGCCGACGAGACGCTGGCTGAATTCGAGTTCTCCGGCAAGCCGCTGGTGGAGTTGGGGGACGAGTCGCCGGTCTATCGCGCGGTGGAAGGGATGATGCGCCAGGTGTTGAAGTAAAACCCCGCTGGAATAAAACACGGGCTGGACATGCGTCCAGCCCGTTTCATTTCACCTGCCCATTTTTACGGTCCGCTGACTGTTTCGAAGCCGGCGGCGCTCCACTGCTTGATGCCGCCTGCCATGCTGGTGACCTGCTCGAACCCTGCCGCCAGCAGAATATCGCGTCCCTGCTGACTGCGGTTTCCCGAGCGGCACACCACCACAACCTGACGATCCTTCGGCACCTCGTTCACGCGTGAAGCCAGTTCGCCAAGCGGAATCAACGTCGCGCCGGGGATGTGGCTTTCGACCCACTCCTCCGGTTCGCGCACGTCGAGGACGAACGCACCGGCGTCGCGCAGGGCGGCGGCTTCGGTCACCGAAACTTCGCGCGGCAGCGTGTCAGCGGCGGCAGTGTTGGGGTTGAAGAGATAAATTCCGGCGAGTATGACCGCCAAAATCCCCAAGCCAGCCCACAGCAGGGTTGGGTTGAAAGTCTGCTTGTTGTTTTTCTGCGGGATATTTTTGTGGGATGATTTCTTCTTGCTGCTCATTTGAAATGCTCCGTTAGTTGTTTTGTGAGAGATGTCTGAAAAGCCCTAATTCACCACAGACACTTGCGCCTGGCGCAAGCGCAGGTGTAAATGCAGATGAAAAGGTTTCTTTGGGCTGCTTCATCTGTGGAGGGAATAGTTTTCAGACGCTTTCTAAAGATGTGGCGACGCGCTCCAGTTTTGCCCGCGCTTCCTGCGCCACCGCTTCCAGTTCGGGATGTTTGACAATCCCCAGCATCGAAAGGGGATCCACGATGGAGACGTTCACAAGCCCTTCGCCCTCCTGCGACACGGTCACATTGCACGGCAATAACAGCCCCACCTCCGGCGCGGCGCTCAGAGCGCGGTGGGCGAGCGGCGGGTTGCATGCGCCGAGAATCTTATACGGGCGGAAATCCACGCCGAGTTTCTTCTTCATGGTTTCCTTTACGTCAATCTCGGTCAGTATGCCAAAGCCTTCGGCTTTCAACGCCTCTGTCACGCGCTGAAGCGCAGACTCGAAGTCCGTTTTCAAATGCACGCTAAAACCAACCTGGGTTGTCTCGCTCATGGATGAATTCCTTTGCTTTGAGTTGCCGGTCACGCCGGGAAAAAGGGACTATCAGGTAAAGCCGCCGCCCGAAGCCAAATATCCGCACACCGGGCAGACCAACTGCAAGAGACCGTCGTAATCCAGTTTGCCTTTGCCGCATTCGGGACAGGTCTGCCCGAAACGGGGAGCGCGGCAAGGCTTGGACTTTCGGACGGGGCGCGGCTTGGACGCCTTTTTCTTCGCTCGCGGGGTGGATTTCGTCATAGCCTTTTCCGAGTGTTTTTCGATAGGACTTACGCGTAATTGGCGTTCTCTAACGCCAATTACCTGTCCAACGCGTTGGAGAACGCGCTCTACGCAAAGTTTTGCGTAAGTCCTGCTTCGATTTTTATCTAAAAGTGGCGCGAGATTCATCTCGCAGTACGAATTTCAGTACTTCACGAAAGCGCGTATTTGGCGCTCTCTACCGCCGAATTTGCGCTAGAGAGCGCAAGTTACGCAGGATTTTCGTGATCTACTGAATTTACACAACTTTCAGCACACTACCTCAT
>DAOUBY010000063.1:0-7490 GCA_034432325.1 Anaerolineales bacterium | reverse complement strand
AGACCACGAAGTTTTTTAAATCATCTTGCATCGAATTTCAAAATTCTGAATAGCGCCTTTTGGAATTCCTTTGTGTACTTCGTGTCCTTCGTGGTTGGGCTCTTTCCCGTTATTTACGGGAGAGCCAAATTTATCAAACTCAATCAAGGAGTGTGGAACCATGAACTTTGCCATGTGGCGTAAAGCCTTACAAGTCATCCCCGATGTTTCAAAAGCCGAATGGGATCAACTGGACGTCATCTCCAAATGGCTGATCTCCACCCGCGCGGCGGTTCTCGTCATGACCTTCATCTCTGCGGCTCTTGCGGGACTTTTTGCCTGGCGCGACAACGCGTTCAGTTTCCTGCCCTGGCTTGCCCTCACCTTCGGGCTGATCCTCGCCCACGCCAGCAACAACATCTTCAACGACTACACCGACTACGTCCGCGGTGTGGACAAGGACAACTACTACCGCAACATCTACGGCGCACAGCCGATTGCCAGCGGCTTGATGACCAAACGCCAGCACCTCACCTACTTTGCCGTCACCGCCCTGATTGCCCTGGTCATGGGCATCTACCTCATTTTCTACACCGGCTTCAGCCCCATCACCTGGACCCTGCTTGGGCTTGGCGCCTTCTTCCTTCTCTTCTACACCTGGCCCCTCAAGGGACTGGCGCTGGGCGAAGTGGCAGTGCTGATCGTATGGGGACCTTTGATGATCGGCGGCGGATACTTTGTGCTTACCCAGCAGTGGAACTGGAACGTCGTCTTTGCCAGCCTGCCTTATGTCCTGGGCGTGACCACTGTCATTTTCGGCAAACACATTGACAAACTCGACATGGACGCCAAAAAGGGCATTCACACCCTGCCGGTGGTCATCGGCGAAAAAGCCTCTCGCTACACCGTGCTGGCAATGATGATTGCCCCGTACTTCATCACCCTCTACCTGATCGCCATAAAGTTCTTCACCCCGGTCATGTTGATTGTCTTCCTGGCGGTTCCCACCTTCCTCAAATATTACCCCGTTTTCCTGAAGCCCAAACCCGCCGTCAAGCCTGAGGGACAGCCCGGCTGGCCCCTCTACTTTGTCGGTTACGCCTTCTACAACAACCGCAAATTCGGCTCGCTCTTCATGCTTGGTTTGCTGCTCGATGCCGCCCTGCGCCTGCTGCCCTTCACGCAGAATTTCTGGCGCTAGAAAATCGCTTCCACACGCATATCGCGCGGGCAGGCTCACCCCTGCCCGCGCCCGTTTAACCCTTCAGCAAAGCGGCCGCTTTTGGTTGTATAATTTTGCACAATTGCTCTGCTGCAATGATTTTTTGAAGCGTACTGGGCGTTCTCTAACGCCCGAAGTTGCGCTAGAGAGCGCCAAATACGCAAGATTTTAGAATGATCCCACAGAGCATCGCACAATCTTTTGAAAAACCGGCGCATGCCGTACATCAAGTCATCAGGAGAGAGACAAATGCACATCAACTTCGCAATGTGGCGGACTGCCATCTGGCAGCTCGTCAAAATGGACGACAAAAAAGAATGGGACTCGCTCGATGTCGTCTCCAAGTGGCTCATCGCCACCCGTTCCGCCGTCACGCTGGTCACCGTTTATTCCTGCGTGATTGCCGGCATCCTTGCCTGGCGCGACGGCTACTTCTCGTGGATTCCCTTCCTCATCCTCACCCTCGGGCTGTTCATCGCTCACGGCACCAACAACCTGCTCAACGACTACACCGACTTCAGCCGCGGGCTCGATAATGGCAACTACTTCCGCACGCAATACGGCGTCCATCCGCTGGCGCAGGGATTTTTCACCAAGCCCCAGCAACTGCGCTGGTTCTTTGTCAGCGGCGTGCTTGCCGCCCTGGCGGGCGTGTGGGCGCTCCTCACCACCGGCTTCAACGGCGTGGTCATCGGTCTGTTCGCTTTTGGCGCAATCGTTCTGCTGCTCTACACCTACCCCTTCAAATACTGGGGCATCGGTGAACTTTCCATCTTCCTCATCTGGGGACCCATTCTGATCGGCGGCGTGTACTACGTCCTTGCCCTGGTCAGCGGGCAGGAAATCGTCGCCTCCAAAGTCTGGAGCGCTGTACTCGCGGGCGTGCCATACGGCCTGGGAGTCGCCAGCATTAACATCGCCAAACACATTGACAAGCGCGAAGACGACAAAGCCCGCGGCGTGGGCACCTTCCCCGTGCGCGTTGGCGAAGCCTTTGCCCGCCGCACCGACCAGTTCGCAGTCGTCATGATCTACGCCGTCATCCTCTACCTCGTCTTCGTCACCCGCTACTTCACTCCCGCCATGCTGGTCGTCTTCCTCGCCTATAAAGACGCCCTGCGGTTCTTCGTGGCGCTCAACAAACCAAAACCCGAAAAAGCCCCCGAAGGCTGGCCCGCCTGGCCCGTCTGGTTTTCGGGCTTTGCCTTCCAGCACAACCGTCAATTCGGCGGCTACATCCTGCTGGGGCTCATCGCCGATGCGCTTCTGCGCCTCTACCTGCCCAACTTCTGGGTGTTCTAAGAGAGTGTTTTATAAATGGGGATTGACCGCAGATGAACACGGATGAACACTGATTCTGAAGAAAAACGGGATGAAATTACTTTGTAAATCCAATTTATCTGTGTTCATCTATGGTTGGAACATGAATTTCAAAACACTCTCTAACTCACGTCCAACCCTTTGATTTCCAGCCATGCGGGTTCGGGGTTTGCCAAAACTCCGAACCCGATTTTTCCCTCTGGGGTGAACTTTGCATATTGATTATCAATCCAGATGACCACCCCCATCGGCGGATTCGGACTCACAGCCGACTCGAACACCCGCACCTCATCCACCTCGAAAGACACCCGCTTCAGACTCCACTCCAGCCTGTATCTGTGCCATTGAGCCGGGTCCACACCGACGGCTTTTTCCTGCGGTGTTAGAGAACGCCTGCTGTTCATCTTCGCGTGTTTGGCGCTCATCATTGCGTACTCAGCGTTCTCTAACGCTGATGGTGCAGGCGGGTGTGTATTGTTCAAATTCACCCCATCCTCCGCAATGACCTTGCTCAACAGCCGCCGCGTCTGCCTGCGCGAGAAGGGAAGCGCCAGCCCCGCAGCAATCACCAGCGGATGAAACCTCGGCGCGCGGAAGGTTTGAGCAAGAAACCCGTTGGCAGGCTTCTCTGAAAACGACAGGTAATTTTCGGGCGACGCTCCGAAGAACCAGACCGCATTCGGCAGGGCGGGGAGCCGAAACGACCTCCCGCCAAAACCGAGCGACATCCCAAATGGATCGTTCCACAGACCGAATCCCCACGTTCCGGGGAGGGGAAAGCCCGAAGTGCGGGCAGACAGGCTGAGGGTAAAGGGGAAGCGATGCGGAAAACGCCGTCTTGCGAGCGCGTGATAGTCATCCAGCTGCGCCAGACGGTATTCATCCGCTTTGCCGGCAGGGATGGTCAGACGATAATGCCCGCGGGCGAGTTCCTCCACGCGGGCAGATGGCGTGATGCGGGAAGCCTGCAGAGAAAGGTTCATTGTGTCACAGAGCGTCAGGCTTTTGGCGGAGATGCCTGCGGCGCGTGTGTGCGGTAAAACTTCAGGTAGCGCATGCCGTAACCGTCCCGCCCGCGCAGGAGGTCAATGGCTTTGATGGTGAGACTGTACTTCATCGGGTCGGTGATGGCGCAGGTTGCGCCCGCGCCGATGGCAAGCGCGAGGAAAGCCTGGTTGATTACGTCGCGCTCGGGCAAGCCAAACGAGACGTTGCTTGCGCCAAGGTTGATGTTGACGCCAAACTCCTTGCGCACCAGCTCGATGGTGGTCAGCGTGACCAGCCCGGCAGCGCTGTCTGCGCCGACGGTCATCACCAGCGGGTCAATGATGATGTCTTCAATGGGGATGCCGAGTTTGCCGGCGCGTTCGATGATCTTCGCCGCCGCGGCAAGACGCGCCTGCGGGTCGTTGGAAATGCCCCCCTCGCCAATGGTGAGACCGATGACCGCCGTACCATACTCTTTGACCAGCGGCAGCACCGCCTCCAGCGACTTCTCCTCCCCATTCACCGAATTGACCAGCGCCCGTCCCTGCACGAGAGGGAGCGCCGCCGCCAGCGCTTTCGGGTTCGGCGAGTCGAGACACAGCGGAATGTCGAACTCCTCCACCAGCATCTTCACGATGGCAGGCAGGTAATCCACGTCGTCGGTGCCAGCCATGCCCACATTGACATCCAGAACATCTGCCCCTGCCTCGATTTGCTTGCGGGCGAGGTCGCGCACATAGTCGAGGTTGCCCTCCTGCAGCGCCGCGGCGAGTTTCTTGCGCCCGGTGGGGTTGATCTTTTCACCGATGATGGTGAAGGGACCCTCCGTGCTGATTTCCACTTTTTTAGTTTTGCTCTTCAATAGCGTCTTCATGGAACCTCTTTTGTGGGGTGGGGTGTCGTCCATTCATCAATGCCTTTGCCACGCCAACCGCGCCAACGGCATCTTCGCTGTAACCGTCCGCTTCGATGCGCTGGACCCATGCCTGCGTCACCGGCGCACCGCCGACGATGACCCGCGTCTGCCTGCGCAGACCTTTGCGATCCATCGCCTCGATCACTTCCTTTTGCCGCATCATCGTCGTGGTAAGCAGTGCGCTCAACCCGACGATGTCTGCGCCAACCTCCTCGGCTTTGGCGATGATGACATCTGCCGGCACGTTGACCCCCAAATCATACACTTCGAACCCTGCCGCCGTCAACATCGTCCCCACCAGCGATTTGCCGATCTCGTGAATATCGCCCTCCACTGTTGCCAGCACCACCCTGCCGAGAGTCTCGCGTGAAGTTCCGTGCTTCTTCAATTCAGGTTCCAGCACGGCAATCGCGGCTTTCATCGCTTCGCCTGCCATCACCAGTTCGGGCAAAAAGACATTGCCGCAGGCGTAACTATCTCCCACCTCATTCACCCCCGCCACATAGCCCTTTGTAATGGCATCCAGCGGATTCATTCCCAGCGCCACCGCCTGCCGCGCCAGGTCTGCGGCGGCTTCGGCATCCCCCTCCACGATGCTTTGCGCCATCGCTTTCAGCAACTCTTCCGACATACTGCCTCCTCTTGAATTTCCCTCCATTATTGCACGCTTCGCCGGCGAAGTCATGTGATTTTCGTCGTATTTTGAAGCGTAGTGTAAAATAACCTCAGTTCGAGATAAGAAAACAACATTGCTTTGCTGCAATCATGCAAAAAGTCCCTGCGTATTTTGCGCTCTCTAGCGCAACCGGGCGTTAGAGAACGCCCAGTATGCTTCCCCCAAAAATCTTTGCAGCAGAGCAAAAAACATATCTGTCCCGACGCTAGAGAGCGTCTTTTACGCAAGCCCGCTTTTGGAGCGTAGTGTAAAATACATCCATGCGAACCGTATTTTGGGAAGACAACCAACTCAAGATGATAGACCAGCGCGTCCTGCCGGGGCGTTTCGAGATCCTGGCGTTCAGAGATCACAAGTCTGTGGCGCAGGCAATCAAGGAGATGGCGGTACGCGGCGCGCCTGCCATCGGAGCCGCCGCCGCGTTCGGACTCGCGCTGGCGGGATTCGAATCCGCTTCCTCCTCGACCTCGGACCTGCTCGCCGACTTACGAGCCGCCTCTGCCACTCTGAAATCTGCCCGCCCCACCGCCGTCAACCTGGCTTGGGCGGTGGAGCGGGTCATGGGTGCGGCAACAGGCGTCGGCGGGGAGCGAAGCGCAGACGAAATCCGGCAAAGGGTCCTCGAGGAGGCGCAAAAAATCGCCGACGAGGATGTCGAGATCAACAGACGCATGGCGGAGCATGGCGCAAAGTTGATCAACGACGGCGATACGGTCATCCATCACTGCAACACGGGCGCGCTCGCAACGGTGGATTGGGGCACGGCGCTGGGCGTCATCCGCATGGCGCACGAACAGGGCAAGCGCGTACATGTGCTGGTGGACGAGACCCGTCCGCGTTTGCAGGGCGCGCGGCTCACGGCGTGGGAACTGGAGCAGTACGGCATCCCTTATGAAATCATCAGCGATAACATGGCGGGATATTTTCTCAAAGCGGGCAAGGTGCAGAAGTGTTTTGTCGGCTCCGACCGCACCGCCGCCAACGGCGACGTGGCAAACAAGATTGGCACATACATGCTGGCGCTTGCGGCGTCCGATAACGGCGTGCCGTTTTACCCCGTCGTTCCCACCTCCACCATTGACCTGTCGCTCGCACACGGCGACCTGATTCCCATCGAAGAGCGCGACCCCGAGGAAGTGCTCGGCTTGGAGTTTCACGGCGAACGGGTTGCGCCAAAGAACGCCAAAGCCCGCAACATCGCCTTCGACGTGACGCCCAACCGCCTTGTCACTGCCATCGTGACCGAGAACGGCGTGGTGTATCCGCCGTTCGATGTCAATCTGCGGAAAGCCGTGCTGGGAGGGTAGCGCCGCCATGTTTCAAGCCCTGCCTCCCACCCGCTACGATTTGCGTTTTTCCGTCGGCGGGATTCCCGTCCGCGTGCACCCGCTCTTCTGGCTGATTGCCCTTTTGCTGGGTTCCTCCGGCAGCCTGGCGACGATTCCCATCTGGATTCTTGTGGTGTTTGTGTCGGTTCTCGTCCACGAGTTGGGGCATGCGCTGGCGTTTCGCTTTTATGGCATCCGTTCGCAGATTGTGCTTCACGCCATGGGTGGTCTCACCATCCCCGAAGCGGCGCCGTGGGGCGGGGGCTGGGCGAGGGTTTCGCCAAGCCCCAAACAGGAAATCGTCATTTCGCTGGCGGGTCCGTTTGCCGGGTTTGGGTTTGCGGCGCTGGTCATGCTGGCGGTCGTCGTTTCGGGCGGAACGCTGCTGACCAGCCGCTTGTTTGGCATTCTGCCCCTGCCGTTGACGGCGTTGCTGCCGTTCGGCGGCAGCCTGCTCAGCGTTTTTGTGACCATGCTGTTGTTTGTCAACGTGTTCTGGGGCATTTTCAACCTTTTGCCCGTCTTCCCCCTCGACGGGGGGCAGGTGACGAGAAACGTTCTCATTCAATACGATCCGTGGGAGGGTGCGCGCAAGGCGCTGTGGGTGTCGGTCATTGCCGGCGGGCTCATCGCCTTGCTGGGGCTGGTGGTGATGAGGAGTGTATATGTGGCGTTGTTGTTTGCCATCCTTGCGTTTCAAAGTTATCAGTCTCTGCAAGGGCGTTATTGATGATGGAAACCCTCCCGAAGGTTTTACCAACCACAATTCAGGCTACGCTGCTCAATTCCAGGAAATTGACCGCAGAGATTTTTTGGTTTTCTCCGTGTTCTCTGCGTCTCCGCGGTGAAAAAAGCCTTATCCCGAATTGACGTTTACCAAATTCTCCCTACGCATGGAGAACCTGCGAGAGATTGGCGTCCCCCAAAAACTCTATGGCTTTCTCAAGTTGCCTTTATGACTGCCTGCTCTGGTTTTTTTGCATCGAATTACGCGAATTACACAAAAATTGGGTTCATTCGCGTCCATTCGATGCCGCTTTTGCTGACTTTGAGAAAACCATA
>DAOUBY010000062.1:0-4671 GCA_034432325.1 Anaerolineales bacterium | reverse complement strand
GCGCGCCCAACGCCTGGCTCAATCCGACGGTGGTGGTGGTCTTGCCTTCGCCGAGCGGCGTGGGCGTGATGGCGGTCACGTCAATGTATTTGCCGTCTTTGCGCTTGCCGATGCGTTCGAGAATTTCCAGTTTGATTTTGGCTTTGTAAGGTCCGAACAGTTCGAGTTCGCTTTCCTTGATGCCCAACTCCTCCGCAATTTGCAGGATGGGCTTCAGTTTGGCGGCTTGCGCAATTTCGATGTCCGAAGGGACGGGGCGCAGGAGTTTCAGTTTGGTGGGCTTGAACGGGAATTTGGGCGCCGCTTTTCGTGCGACGGGTTTCTTTCCCTTTGAAACGGGCTTGACAGCCTTTTTCGCCCCTTTCACGATTTTTCTGGCGGTTGTTTTGCGGGTTGCCATATCTTCTCCTTTGAGGCATGAAATGTTTGAAGTCTGGCTTACTGAAGAGCGTTCATATTATCGAAAATTTTCACAAAAAAGGCAATGGATTTCCGTCACTAATTTGTCACCTTGACGACCGCGCTGCGCGTCCGACTCCGCTGGAGCCTGCTTCACCTCCCGGACCGAATCTCCCCTCACGCCGAAATCAGCGTCCCCACCGTTTCGCCGTTCAACGCCCGCCTCAGGTTGCCCGTCCCCGCTCCCGAAAAGATCTGCACCGTCAGCCCCGGCAGGTTTTGCACCAACTCCAGCATCTGCCTGACCTTGGATTCCATGCCGCCGGTCACATCGGCGCCTGCCGCTTTGCCCACCCCCGCGCTGACTTCCTCGAAGGAGGCAGGCGTGATGCGCTCGACTTTCTGCGTGCGGGCGGGGAAATCTGCCCAAACCCCTTCCTCCAGCCCGGCGAGCAGGAGACGGTCCGGGCGCAGTGCGTAGGTCAAATGGCTGAACAGGTCTTCGGTCGAAAGAATCGTGCCGCCGCGAATCTCATCGAAGACCACATCGCCGTGAATGAGCGGCACAATTCCAGCCGCAAGCGCCATTTGCAGGGGCGTCATCTCCCACATGACAACCTGCCCGTCGCTGGCGATTACACTGGAAGCCGGCGAAAGCGACAGCGTGCGCACGCCCGCCTTGTGCAGCGCCTGCGTCACAATCCAGTTCAACGTCGAAGCCTGAAACCAGACTTCGGCAAAGCCTTTCCAGTAATTGTCTTCGGTCTCGTCGCGTTCGCGGTGGGCAAGAGGCGTGGCGCGGGGCGGAAGCCCGTCGCGTGTGCGGTACTCGCTGGCTGGCACATGACCGAACGACCCGGCGCCATGACCGATCACCAGACGCAAATCGGGCTTGTCCTGAAGCGCAGTTTTCACCTGAAGCGCCAGGTCATCCAGCACATCCAGGCGGGGGGTGTACGGCTGGGTCTTGTCGGTGATGAGCGACCCTCCCAATTTCAGCAGGACGAGTTCTTTCATGCCGCAATTTAACCATAAAACAGCCTTTTCTTGGGTTGTATTCCGAAAGTTATGTAAATTCGTACCGTGAGATTAATCTCGCACCACTTTTACACAAAAATCAAGATACTATCTTTGACTCCACTGCAAAAGTCCCATCACCACAAAGGACGCGAAGTACACAAAGGAATTCCAAAAGGCGCTATTCAGAATCTTGAAATTCGGTGCAAGATGATTTAAAAAACCTCGTGGTCTTTGTGTTCTTCGTGGTAAGAAAAGGTTTTTTCAGTGCAGTCACTGATTCAAATCAAAGGTTTGCGCGACGGTTTGCTCGTCTCATTGAACGATGCCCCCTGGGACGAACAACTTTCCGCCTTGCTCTCTCACGTGGACGCCCAGCCGTCGTTCTTTCAGGGCGCGCGGCTGGCTCTGGATGTTGCCAGCCAGGTGTTGAAAGTGGACGATCTGGTGGCGCTGCGCGATCACCTCTCCGAGCGCGGCATCTTCCTCTGGGCGGTCATCAGCGAATCGCCCACCACCCAGCAGACTGCCCAACTTCTCGGGCTTGCCACCCGCATCTCGAAGCCCAGACCCGAGGAAACCCGTCAGTTTGCCGTGGAAGGCGTCGGCGAGGAAACGGCTCTTTTCCTGGACCGCACCCTCAGGTCGGGAGTGCGAATCGAGTTTCCCGGTCATGTCGTCGTTTTGGGCGATGTCAATCCGGGCGCTGAGATTGTCGCCGAAGGCAATGTCATCGTGTGGGGACGTCTGCGCGGCATGGTGCATGCAGGCGCAAAAGGCAATCGCAAGGCGGTTGTGTGCGCTCTCGAATTTTCGCCCATGCAATTGCGCATCGCAGAGGAGACTTCAGCCGAGATGAGCCCCCAGGCACAGTCGAAACCGCAGATTGCACGCATCAACCAGTCTGGCAGCCTTCAGGCTGAAAACTGGTCGCCTGCCTAGTTGGTGGTGTAGAATTCGAGTACAGGACAAACACAATGCCCGCACAAGTCATTACAGTCACATCCGGCAAAGGCGGCGTGGGAAAGACCACTGCCGTTGCCAACCTTGCGGTTGCCCTCGCTTCCGACGGCGCGAAGGTCGTTTGCGTGGACGGCGACATCGGTCTTCGCAACCTCGATGTCATCCTGGGGCTCGAGAACCGCATCGTGTACGATATTGTGGATGTGATTGAAGGTCGCTGCCGCCTCAAGCAGGCAATGATCAAAGACAAAAAACTTCCCAACCTTCACCTCATCCCCGCGGCGCAGACCCGCGACAAGAATGCGGTTTCCGCCAGCGATATGAACCGCCTCATCAAAGACCTGCGCCCGGAGTGCGATTTTGTGCTGATCGACTCCCCGGCTGGCATCGAGCGCGGCTTCAAAAATGCCATCGCGCCAGCCGACCGTGTCCTCGTGGTCACCAATCCAGAGGTCAGTGCGGTGCGCGACGCCGACCGCGTCATCGGCATCCTCGAGGCGGAAGGCAAGGGACCCGGCGCGCTCATCATCAACCGCTTGAATCCCGCACTGGTGCGGCGGCAGGAAATGCTCTCGGCGGACGATGTCCTCGACCTGCTCGCCATCGAACTGATCGGCATCGTCCCCGAAGACGAAGGCGTGTTGATTGGCTCCAACCGCGGCGCGCCGGTGGCGCTCGACTCGAAGAGTAAAGCCGGGCAGGCGTTCCGTAACATCGCCCGCCGGCTCAAAGGCGAAGAGGTGCCTTTCCTCGATTTGGACAGCGGCAGTACCCTCTGGGCGCGCATTCAAAAATTGGCGGGGAGGAGGTAGCCATGTCGTTTTTGGACAAACTCTTCGGAAAAAAGAACAGCGCCGACAGCGCCAAGGAACGCCTTCAACTTGTCCTTATCCACGACCGCACGGATCTGACTCCAGCCGAACTTGAATCGCTTCGAGACGATTTGATTGCCACCGTCAGCCGTCACGTCGAAATTGACGTCACCGCCATGCAGTTTGGCATGGAACACGACGGTCGTTCCCAGCGATTGGTTGCCGACATCCCCATCAAAAGCGCCGCCCACCGCAAGCGCGCCGCCTCGAGGAAGCCCAAAGCCAGATAAGCCGCTTTATGCTTCGTAACATTTCGTGGCGTTATTTTGATTTCTGGTTGTTGGGCGCGGTGGTGCTTGCCACCGCATTTGGCACAACCATGATCCGTTCGGCAATTGCGGGGAATGAAGAACTCCTGCCGCTCATCAACCGTCAGATTTACTTTGCAATTGCAGGTCTCATCCTGATTTTCGTCGTTGCCGCCATTGACTATCGCTTCTGGATGGCAATCCACCGTCCCATCTTCATCGTGATGAGCCTGCTGCTGTTCTTTCTGTTTCTGAGCGCCCAGGCGGTGTTCGGCGCGGCGCGCTGGTTTCAGGTGGGCGTGTTGTTCGTCCAGCCGACGGAGTTTGCCAAAATTGCGGCAATTCTCCTGCTCGCCCGTTACTTCGAAAAGACCCAATACCAGCCCCGCGACCTGCGCTGGGTTGCCGGCGCCTTCTTTTGGGTGATGGGGCTTGCCATCTGGATTCTGCTTCAGCCCAACCTGAGCAACGTGGTTGTGTTGATGGTCATCCTCGCCTCCCTGCTCTGGTTCAACGGCATGGACGTCAAGCATATTTTATTAATCGCTGTCGTCGGTTTTCTTCTTGCTGCTGCAGTTGTCGCTCTCTCTGTGGCAGGCGTGAAAATCCCTTTTTTGCAGGGATACCAGCAGCAGCGCATCGTTAATTTCATACGGCCTGATCCCAACGCAACCTTTGGCGAGACCTATAACATTGACCAGTCTAAAACCGCCATCGGCTCCGGCGGCTTGTTCGGCAAGGGATACGGGCACGGCACACAAACGCAATTACGCTTCCTCAAGGTGCGGCATACCGACTTCATCTTTTCCGTCATCGCCGAGGAATTTGGTCTGGTTGGCGCGCTGTCCGTAGTCGTCGTCATTCTGATTGTCATCTGGAGATGCCTGCGCGCCGCCCAAAAAGCCCGCGACGTTGCCGGCATGACCATTGCCTATGGCGTGGCAACGCTGATTTTCTTCCAGGGCATGGTGAATATTGGCGTGAACCTGAACATTGTGCCGGTTTCCGGTCTGCCCCTGCCTTTCATAAGTTACGGCGGCAGCGGGCTGACATCGCTCATGCTGGGCATTGGTCTTGTGGAAAGCGTGGCGATGCGTTATAAGGAACTCGATTTCTAACCACTAGACTTTATCTGCAATAAGGCTCAGTTCTCTTTTGCATCGAATTTTCAC
>DAOUBY010000061.1:0-27666 GCA_034432325.1 Anaerolineales bacterium | reverse complement strand
AGCAGACTCTCCAGCCAATCGGGATAGACCGGATAGACATGCGCGCTGGCGATGACGATCAACTCCCGCGTCGCTGCGCGGACCCCGAAATTGAGCGACCGCCCAAACGTGAACTCCGCCGGCGGAATCCGCACCACGCGGGCGCCAAAGCCTTCTGCAACCGCAACCGTCCCATCGGTCGAACCGGAATCAACCAGGATGATTTCCACGTCGCGGATGGTTTGCTGACGGATTCCCTCCAGCAAACGCCCGATGTGTTTTTCTTCGTTATACGCGCGGATGACAATGGAACAGTTCATTGGCAAAAGAGTTCGTCCACGTAACGTTGCATGTCGGGAGCGAGAGGGAATCCCTGCGCTGGCATTGCGCTGAGATTTCGGCAGGCAAGTTGACGGTAAAAAGGCTCCTCGTTGATGCGGGTGGAGATGACCTTGACCTGTTTTTGATTGCCGAGAAAGGCATACGCCTGCAGAAAGGGCATCCACTCCACAAGGTCGTTCGGGGTGAGGCTGCGCTGCTGCGCCTCAGCGCCCAAACGGGAAACCTCCTCCCAATCGCCCTGCTGGCGCGCCAGATCCGCCTTTTGGTAGTAATAACACCAGTCGCGCCGAAGTTCTGCGCCAAAGCCATACAGCGGTATGGCTGGAGAATCCGCATCCGTCACGATATTCTCCACCTTCGAGTTGCGATATGCGGCATGAACGAACGGCGGGTCATTGACGGAAAGATCGGGCCAGCGCGGGTCGAGGACATGTACGCAGGCGCCCGGCGAGGGCTGCGTCAGAATGAGTTGATTCTTGTAGTTCGTCTCGGTGTGGACGAACTTAATCACAAGGTCGGTCTGTTCGAAGGATTTGTTGCCGTTGATGATTTGCAGGAGGCTGTCCTGTTCGAGCCGCGAGGCGGGCAGGGGAATATCCACGGGCATGCGTCCCTGCCATTGAGGGTAATAGATGAAATTGGCAGGACCCCACACCACGTCGTTTCCCTCCGCATAATTGATGCCCGGATAGTACGCCACCAGCGTCGTCCCCCGCCTGATCTCCGGCGCGCGCCAGGCAACCTGCCGCCAAAACGCGGAGATGATCTGTTCTTCATTGACCGCCTGCGCGCCAAGCCCGTGATGCGCAAGCGCCGCCAGCCCAATCAAGCCCGCAAGCAGGGCGGAGCGAAGAGTCCGCGGAAAGACCGAATGGAGCAAACCGCTCAGGAAGATCACGCCTGCCAGCGAGGCGGGAAGCGTGTATTGAGAGATGCGCTCGAAGGTCACCACACGGTTGGCAAGGACGACAGGCAGCACGCCGCCCAGCGTTCCGAGAAAGCCAACCCACAACAATTCCCTGCGCCATGCCCAGGTTTTGTCAGCGGCGTCTTCTTCCGCGCCGCCCAGGTATTGATTGGCAAAAGCGACCAACGCCGCGGCAAGAGCGGCAAACGCCAGCCCAACCAGAATATCCTTCAGGCGGTTGTTGTAGAAGTTTTGATAAAAGGGAACGATCCACGCAAAGAGCGCCACGTTCAGCCAACTGCGCGCAAGTTCCACCAGATGCCAGAGCGCCGCCGTCGGCGAGGAGAGCAGGACGCCCAACTGCGCGCCGGCATCCTGCGCTTTGCGCCAGTTATCGAACAGGAACTGATACCAGAACAGGAACACGCCGGGGATGAGCAAATGCGGCGCATATCGTTTCAGCGCCAACGGCAGAGAAGCCCTCGGCGACTCGCCCGGCTTCTCCCGGCGGATGTGCAGAAATACAAGGATAAGGCGCAGCGCTTCCATGCCGATGGCATATTCGACCAATGCCAGATACGCCCACCCCGAAAGCAGGGCGGCAATCGTCCAGCCGAGGCGTTTGGGCATGGTCGCGGACGAAACCGCCTTGAGCGTAAAAGCGATGGAGAAGGCTTGCAAACCCACGCTCAACACATACGGCTGGAATTCGAATCCCGCCACCCACCACAAAAAGCCGGGGAACAACACAAACAGCGCCGCCATGAAAAAATTGGCGCGGCGCTTCTTTTCCCAAATCAAATTGAACAGCCACCACGCGCCAAGTCCGCCAAGCAGGCGGGTGAGGTACATGACAATGTGATACGGCAGCGGGTTCAGCCCGAACAGCGAAAAATACAGCGCATACAGCGGTCCGCGGATGGGACGGGTGTGAAGCGCAATCTCGATCAGCGCCCTCGGTCCGCTCACCAGCGCGTCGTAGAGGAAGTACCAGTCGTCGCGGTAGTAACCCATCTCGCCGATGCGCGGCAGGTAGGTCAGCGCGGAAATCAGCGCAAGCAGAAGAATTTCGAACCAGCGGCTTTGTGCGAGTCGTTTCATTTCACCAGTTGTTGTCTTTTTCATATCCCAGTCGAATCAACAGGTCTCCGGCAACATCCTTGAAAATCGTCTTGTGTTCCGCCGTGAAGTGTTTCGTCCATTCGCCGGTTTTGCCGGAACGAAAGGTCGGGGACTTTGTCGGGTTGATGGAGGCTTCGAGGGAGGCGAGAATCAGGCTGCGGGGAGTCCGAAGCGGGATGCGGGCGAGGAAGTGATCGAGGATGCGGTTCAATGCCCGGAGCCGATCCTGAATCAACTCTTCGAAGCGCAGGGTCAACACCTGAGGCTGATCCAGCCAGCCTACATACGGAGCGAAGCGCTCGGCGATGTTGGGGAATTCCACCTCCGCATCGGGGCGCCCCAAAATGCTGACCTTGAGCCGCGCGTCGAAATCGGGCAGGGACTTGTAGTAGGCATGATGCACGTGGCGCGCTTCCATTTCGGTGACGTAGAAGACGTGCGAGACGACAATATCGCGCGGGTCGCGGAAGATGAAGCAGGGAAGGAAGCGGGGCGAACACACGCGGGAGACGGCTTCGGGTCGGGCGAAGAGATGCGCCGAGGCAACGTCGCGGGGGCGGAGCGAATCGAGCCAGCGAAGCGCCTGTTCGGGCGGGCGCTTGGTTCCGCTTTCGCCTTCGTATTCGGCGTAAAAAGAATGCAGGCGGCGGGCATACGGCGCGGCTTTGGAAAAACCGAGCAGGATTTGATCGAGCAGATGCGTTCCGCTTTTCGGAAAGGAAATGCCCAGCAGGATGGGCAGGTCGGCAGGCTGGGAGAGGAACCGCAGGCGCTGAAAAGTCTTTTCGCTGTGATACACTGTGGAACGGAGCATTGATTTCAAATCCATGCAGGTATTTAACCATACTTTCGAACCATGAAAACGACCATCTTCAACACCCCATTTCTCAGTTTTGTCCTTCACCTGAAGGCGCGCTTTCTGATGCGGCTGGCAGGCTGGCGCGTGGAGGGGAAACTTCCCGACCTGCCAAAGTTCATTATGATTGGCGCGCCGCACACTTCCAACTGGGACTTCCTGCTGTTCCTCGGCGTGGCGTTCACCCTGCGGGCGGATGTCCGCTTTATGGGTAAGGCGGAGTTGTTCCGTTCGCCGCTGGGCTGGTTCTTCCGCTACTGCGGCGGCTACCCGGTGGATCGCAAAAAGCCCACCGGGCTGGTGGAGCAGATGGTGAATGCCATCAACGAGTCCGAGAAATTCATCCTGACCATCACGCCGGAGGGGACGCGCAGTTATGTGACGGATTGGAAGCGCGGCTTCTATCACATCGCCCAAGGGGCGGGGATTCCCATCGTCTTTGCGGCGGTGGATGGCAGGCGGAAAGTCGTCCGCATTGACCCGCAGCCCTTTTCCCCCACCGGCGACATCGAGGCGGATATGGCAGTCATCAAGGGCAAGTTCGCGGGGTTTGGGGGCGTCAAGCCGCACAAAAAGTACATCACGCTGGAAGAATAGGATAGCATCTCGAGTTTTGTGTAAAAGTGGCGCGAGATTAATCTCGCAGTACCAAGAATAACGTCCCGAAAGCCGCGTCGAGACCTTCGGGACGTTTGGGGGGCTATTTCGCCTCTGCCATCGCTTTTTTGAATTCCACCAGCGCCTGAATGGGGGTCGGGTCCACGCCGTATGCCATCGCCAGGTAATACGCCATGTAATCGCCGAACAGGATGAGCGTCCACATGTGGGCAAGCGGATGACTGCCGCGCGCTTCGATGAAATCGGTGTTCAAGCCTTCGAGCATGTAGGCTTTGCGGGTTAATTCCATGCGCAGGCGGTTGCGCGGATGGTCGGAGGCGGATTGCAGGAAGAGGGTGAGGGTGTGGGCGTTGAGCACCTCCTGCGGATTGAGCGTGCCTGCCAGCGTGTTGTGATTCGCTTCGGGGATGAACTCGAAGTTGGCAGCCGCCTTGGCGACTTCGTTCAACTGTCCCTTCCAGCGGCGGGCGACCACGCTCAACATCCCCGAACCCATCACCGTCACCCACCTCCCCACCAGTTGACCGGCGTAACGCTTGGCGGGGTTGTTCGCAGCGGGGATTTCCGCCCGCAGGTGTTGTTGAGTCTGCTTCATCGCGTCGAGCGCGCCGTTCACGGCTTCTGCCTGATCGGGGAGGAAGCCAAGGCGCTGGAACATCGCCAGCAGCAAGCCGAAGGAGAATCCCACCGCGGCGCGCGGCTGACCGGCATGATCGAACGTCCATAGCGGAATGTTCGCTGCGGCGGCGCGCTTTGCCAGTTCGCCGCCCGTACACACGGCAATCACCCGGCACCCGGCTTTGCGCGCGGCTTCGAAGGCGTCCAGCGTCTCTTCGGTGTTGCCGGAATGTGAGGAACAAATAACCAGCGTTCCCTCGCCGCGCGCAAAGAGGGGGAGTCCATAGTCCCGGTGGACAGAGACAGGTATCGGGGCGAGCGAAGCGCTGTACGCGGCGAGCAGGTCGGCGCCGATGGCAGAGCCGCCCATGCCGGCGATGATCACCTGGCGGATGTCCTTCCATTCCGGAAGCGGATGTTTGAGCCCCAGTTGATAGGCAAAGCCGAGTTGGTCGGGCAGGTTGTCAATTTCCCCAAGCATGTTGAGGCTGTCGAGTTGTTTGAAGCGGGCAAGATCGTCGAGATTCATGAATACTCCTGAAAGAGGTGGTGCGGCGATTTTACAACAGTTTTCGCCGAATTTTTGCATTGAAACTGTCATGCAACTGGCAATGATTTTTAATGCCGAAAAGCCTGCTTCGTGCAATGATAAAGTATCGGGACGTGTTCACGCCTCCGAAGGAGGTTTCCCATGTTCAAACAAAAACTCTTGAGCATGGTTTTACTGGCGGGAATGTTACTCGGTCAGACCGTACCTGCGGCGCACGCCGCTGCACTCTGCGATCAGGCGCAATTCGTTTCGGATATCACCGTCCCCGACGGGGCGGCTTTCGCCCCGGGCGCATCCTTTACCAAGACCTGGCGTTTCCTCAACGCCGGCTCCTGCGCCTGGACGACGGCATACCGCCTGGTGTACGCCGGCGGCGACTCGATGGGCGCGGTGACCTCGGTCAACCTGCCGGTGGACGTGCCGCCGGGACAGATGCTCGATATTTCGGTCACTCTCACCGCGCCGGCTGCGCCCGGTCACTACAAGAGTTTGTGGAAGTTCGCCAACGCCTCGGGCGCCCAGTTCGGCATCGGCGATTCGGCAAATGACGCCTTCTGGGTGGACATCAACGTGGTGGCGGCAAACGCGGTCATCTACGATTTCGTTGCCAGCGCGCCCTACGCCCTGTGGAAGAGCGGCGCAGGCGCGCTCCCCTTCCCCGGCGTCAGCGGCGACAGCCGCGGATTTGCCTACGTGCTGGACAAACCCCACCTCGAAGACGACTCCTACGATTCCCTGCCCGGGCTTCTCACCGTCCCCCAAAACAAATACAACGGCTACATTCAGGCAACCTACCCAGAGTTCCAGGTCCAAAAGGGCGACCAACTGCAAACCCTCGTCAACTGTGAGTTCGGCGCAAGCGGCTGTTACGTCACCTTCCGCATTGACTACCTTCTCCCCAGCGGCGCGCAAAAGACCCTCTGGTCCTGGAAGGAAGCGCACGACAAACGCTTCTACCGCGCCAGCATAGACCTGAGCGCCCTCGCCGGACAAAAAGTCCGCTTCGTCTTCCTGCTCCTTTCCAGCGGATTGGCAAGCGGCGACCGCGCCGTTTGGGGCTCTCCGCGCATCGTCCGCAGCGGGACAGGACAACCCCCGGCTCCCCCTCCGACCCTCACCCCGCTCCCGCCCCTCACACCGACGCCAACGCCGATCACGCCTCCGCCCCCCACCCCCACGCCGCCCGGCTGTGACCGCGCCTCCTTCGTCGCCGACGTCAACGTCCCCGACGGCGCCATCTTCGCGCCCGGCGCGGCATTCTCCAAAACCTGGCGGCTGAAAAACGCCGGCTCCTGCACCTGGACGAAAGACTACCGCATCACCTACTACAGCGGCGAACTGATGAACGCTCAGGCGGCGGTTCCCATGCCCTACTTCGTCTACCCCGGCGGGACCGTGGACGTGACCGTCAACATGATTGCTCCCTCCGCTCCGGGCAACTACCGCGGCTACTGGATTCTCGCCAACGCCAGCGGCAAACTCTTCGGCATTGGCGCAGACGCTTCCAAGCCTTTCTGGGTGGAAATCAACGTGGCGGGCAATCCGCCTCAAGAAATGGGATACGACTTCTGGATCAACGCCTGCTCCGCCCAGTGGAAGAGCGGCGCGGGCGCGCTTCCCTGCCCCGGCGCGGCAGGCGACCGCAAAGGCTTCGTCATTGCCGACGGCTTCTCTCACCTCGAAGACGGCACAATGGGACCTTTGCCCAGCCTGCTGATGTCGCCCGAAAACAAGTACAACGGCTACATTCAGGGCTTTTACCCCGCCTTCACCGTCCAGCCCGGCGACCGCTTCCGCACCGTCGTCGGCTGTGACTACGGCGCGGCTTGCTACGTCACCTTCCGCCTCGATTACATGACCCCCAACGGCGGCATCTTCAACTTCTGGCAGTGGCGCGAACAAAGCGACGGCAAAAACTACACCGCCGACGTGGACCTCACCCCTCTGGCAGGCAGGAGCGTGCGCTTCATCCTGACCATCCTCGCCACCGGCAGCGCCAGCGGCGACCGTGTCCGCTGGGGCGGACCGATGATCGTCCGCAAAGGCAGCGCAACCGCCCCCACCTCCACCCCCCTGCCGCCCACCTCCACCCCCATCGCCGGTCCCGGCGCGCCGGTTGCCAACCCCATCCTCCGCAGCCTGTACATGCTCGATGCCGCCAACGGCTGGGCAGTGAGCGATGACGCCATCCTCCGCACCACAGACGGCGGCGTCACCTGGTACAACGTCCTGCCGGGCATCCTGCCGGGCGGCGCATACTTCGCCTCCGCAAACAGCGGCTGGGCGCTCAGCCGCACCCGCACGCTCTACCACACCACAAACGGCGGCGTCACCTGGAATCAATTTGCCGTGCCGTTCGACAGCGGAACCGTCCAATTTCTGGATGAAACCACCGGCTACGTCTTCCAAATCACCGGCGCCGCGATGAACAAACAATCCGTCGCCCTCTACAAAACCACCGACGGCGGCGCAACCTGGACAAAGACCTACGACAACGACCCCACCGTGCCCGGCTCGAGCAACACCCTGCCGCTTGGCGGACACAAGAGCGGCATCACCTTCAGCAATGCCGTCACCGGCTGGATCGGCGGCGACACCCCCACCGACGGCTACTTCTACTTCTACAAAACCACCGACAGCGGCGTCACCTGGTCGCGGCTTCAGTTGGCAATCCCCGCCGGCTACGAATCCGCCTTCATCTCCACCACCGCCCCGAAGTTCTTCAACCCAAACGAGGCAATTCTGCCGGTCCTGATGACCACCGGCGCAGGCATGCGCGACCTCTTCCTATACGCCACCCGCGACGGCGGCAACACCTGGACGCCCTCCCCCGCCTTCGCCCGCAGCGCCGAACTCCCCGACATCACCTCCATGACCCACGCCGTCAGTTGGGACTGGGCGGGCGTACTCCGCGTCACCACCGACGGCGGCAGAAGTTGGACGACGGTCACCCCCAACCTCGACCTCAGCGAAGACTTCCGCGGGTTGGACTTCGTCTCCCCGACGACCGGCTGGGCGGTTCGCGCCCCCTCGAACGCACCCTCGCTTCTCTACCGGACCCTGGACAGCGGCTACACCTGGACGCTTCTCTCCGGCAATCAGCCTGCTCCTCCCACCCCCACCGACACACCTCCTCCGCCTCCCACCGCCACCCCATCGCCCGATCCTGCCGCCTTTGCCCAAATGGTGGTCAATGCGCTCAACGCCCGTAACTTCAGCGCCCTGCCGCCTCTCATGAACGAGATCTTCACCTTCGCTTACTGGCAGTCGCAGGGAACGGTCTATCAGAGCGAAACCGCCATCGAACACCTGCGCACCAGCCACATCGGCGGGACTCTCCTCCCCGACGCCGCAAAAGACCTGACAGCCCTGCTCGGCGGATCGAACCCGTATTCGGTCATGGGACTGGACCCGGCGAAATCGAAAGCCCTCTACGTCTCCGGCTGGGGCTTGGACGGCAGGACGGAAGCCATTCTCTACATCACACAACGCGCCGACGGAAGCCTGTACTGGCACAGCGTCCTGCTTGCGCCGTATGGGTTCTCGAACTCCACAAATCTGACCGGTCCGTATGCGGTGGTCAACGTGGCGGCGAATGACGTGCTCAACATCCGCGCGGGGGCGGGCGTCAGCCAGCCCATCGTCGGGTACTTTGCGCCAGAAGCGAACGATGTCATGCGCACAGGTCCAAGCGTCAGCGTGGACGGAGCCGTATGGGTTGAAGTCCGCAGAAACGACGGTTTGACCGGCTGGGTCAATTCCTATTACCTGACCGAATACGTCACCCACGAAGCCTTCTGCGCCGACAGCCGCATCCTGCCGCTCATCGGGCAGTTCAAGCAGAGCCTGAATCAAGCCGATGGAAGTTTGCTCAGCCCGATCGTCAGCCCCGTTCACGGCGTGAACATGCACCTGTGGGCATACGGACCGGGCATCAACTTCACGCAAGCCGCCGCGCCGGGCATCTACACCAGCGGCGCAGTCTATAACTGGGGCGGTGGACCGAGCGGCGTACCCGATACCGGTACATTCAACGACGCGGTGAAGCCCAAGTATCTGGAGGTGCTGAACGCGCCAAACATGGAGACCTATTGCGACAGTCTCGAAAAGGTCTTCCCCCTCGGGCGCCCGTGGCCTTACCCGAACATCCGCTTTTACAATCTGTACAAACCCGCAAGCGACCAGTTCTTCGACTTCCGCACCCTGCTGGTTGGCGTCGAATACATCAACGGTCAGCCGTATCTATATGGCGTGGTGACCATCATTTGGGAGCCTTAAAAACGTAGCCACGGATTTCACGAATTTTCACGAAGAATTTATCGATCCGTGTCAATCAGTGCAATCCGTGGCTAAAACAGAGCAATGGGGGCAATCTACATTGCGCTCTTGATGAACTTCGTCAAATCCTTTTTCATCTTCCTCAGCGAAGGCATGTGGATGTACATCATGTGCCCCGCCTCGTAATACTCCATTGAAACGTTCTTGCGCGTCTGTTCATCCAGACCGAGGTGGTTGAAGGTGTATTCGGTGGCAAAGTAGGGCGTGCCGAGGTCGTAGTAGCCGTTGGCGGCAAAGACCTTGAGATAGGGGTTGTAGGTCATTGCGGCGCGCAGGGTCTCGCCCACGTTGACGTAAGCGTTCTCGAACTCCTTGTACGACCACGGATGCACGAAGCGGCTCAAAATCTCATACGGCAAATCGGACTCGAACTTCAACTCGCGGCGGACATAATCGTAGAACGCGGCGGTGTACGGACCCATGATGTTCGTCAGCAGGGGGTCATATTCGGGTTGTTCGGTCACGCCCAAACGGTCGCGCCCGAGGAGGCGGCTGTCGAGGCGTCCCACCGTCAGCCCGCGCTCGCGCAGCA
Source organism: Anaerolineales bacterium (assembly GCA_034432325.1). Lineage (GTDB taxonomy): Bacteria > Chloroflexota > Anaerolineae > Anaerolineales > Villigracilaceae > Defluviilinea. The sequence goes on along the minus strand of DAOUBY010000061.1, from coordinate 17,804 downwards.
GTTCCTTGAAGTAGTGCTGGTCGTTGATCCGCAAATTGGAGCGTTCGATGAACTGCTCCGAGATGCCGGTGTAGCGGGATAATCGCTTCACGATGTCGGCGCGTTCTTCTTTGGTGAGCGCATCGCCTTTGAGCAAGGCTTTGGCGTAATCGCCGAGCGCGAACTCCTCCGCCTCTTTGAGCCATTCCTTCAACGTCCGTTTGGGCTGCAGGACGTTGTGATACCAGGCGGTGGCGGTGTAGCCCGGCAGGAAGAGAATGTAGGGCAGGTCGTTGTTGACGTTGAAATCAATCGTCGTGAAATCGAGCACCACCGAAACCAGCATGATACCGTTCAGGTACATGCCGTGACGTTCCTGCAAATAGCCCGAAAGCCCCGCCGAGCGCGTGGTGCCGTAGGATTCGCCAATGAGGAACTTGGGCGAGAGCCAGCGGTTGTAGCGCGTGGTGTACAGGCGGATGAAATCGCCCACCGATTCGATGTCCTTTTTGAAGCCGTGCCATTCCTTCGGCTTTTGCCCTTCCACCGGGCGGCTGTAGCCGGTGCTCATCGGGTCAATGAACACCAGGTCGGTTTCGTCGAGGATCGAAAAGTCATTGTCCACCATCTTGAAGGGCGGCTTGGGCAGGTCGCCGTCGCCTTTCAACAACACCCGCCGCGGACCCAGCACGCCCATGTGCAGCCACACCGAGGAGGAGCCAGGTCCGCCGTTGAATGAAAAGGTCAGCGGGCGCTTCGCCGGGTCGCGGACATCGTCTTTGGTGTAGGCGACGAAGAAAATCTGCGCGCGCGGCTTCTCACCCTCCGCCTCCTTCTCGCGGTCGGCTGTTTCCTCTTTCAAGACCATCGTCCCTGCTGTGACCGTATATTTGATGGTCTTCCCGCCAATCCGCACCGAATGCTTTGTGACGACAAGATTATCTTTGGGGGCTGGCTTCTCTTCCTTCTTTTCCTCTTTTTTCTCTTCTGCCATCTTCAACTCCTTACGTTTTACTCAACCTCATCTTCATCTTCACCGGCGTCAGCGCCATAGAAGAGGTCGAGACCAAGATGAAGCAGGCGCGCAATGCCCTGCAGAATGCTGAAATACACAACGCCCATCACCAAAATATAGAACACGTTGACGAGAGACGCAGGCTGATTGAACAATTCCGAAAACGGAACCGTCCCATTGAACAGGGGCCAGAAGTTGGTGACGAAAGTTGCCACAAACACCAAAAGAACCAGCCAGGATGTGATATTGGCTGTTGCGGCAACCCGCAGGACGCTGTCTTCATTGCTGAAGATGAAACCGGAATGATCTTGTTTTGACATTTTTCCTCCAGGGGGTGTCTTGAACGGGTCGCAGCCCGGCAAGCGTGCTCATTATATCTGCAAATTGCAGCTCTGCCGTTTTTAATGGTCTTCGTCATTTCCCCCGGCTGATGCGCGCGTAGATTTCCTTTTTGCTCCAGCCGCTTTGCTGCGACAGTTCGGCGGAAAGTTCCTTGGCAGATTTCCCGGATTTGATTCCCGCCTCAATCGCCGCCGACAACTGCCCCTCCGTCCATTTCCCGGTCTCATCTTTGGGCTTTCCCTCCACCACCAGCGTAAATTCCCCTCTCGCCGGCTGTGACTTGAAGTATGCCGCTGCCCCACTCAGTGTGCCGCGCCAGTATTCCTCGAACATCTTGGTCATCTCGCGCGCCACACAAACGCGGCGGTCGCCCAACACCGAGAGCAGGTCTTCGAGCGCCTCGACGATGCGGTACGGCGACTCGAGGAAGATCAATGTGTAGGACAAGTTTTCAACTTGTCCAAGCGCCTTGCGGCGTTCATTCGTCTTGTGCGGCAGGTAGCCGAGATAGAGGAACGAGTCTGTGGGGAGTCCGGAAACGGTCAGGGCGGCGAGAGGGGCTGAGGGACCGGGCACAGGCTTCACGTCGAAGCCCGAAGCGAGCGCGGCGCGGACCAGTTCGTAGCCCGGATCGTTGACCGCCGGAGTCCCCGCATCGGAGACGAGCGCCACGTCGCCTGTGGAAAGCTTTTCGAGGATGAAATCCAGTTTTTTCAGTTTGTTGTGTTCGAAGTAACTGGTGAGGGGCGTTTCGATGCCGAAATGTTTGAGCAGTTTGCCGGTGTGCCGCGTATCCTCCGCCGCGATGAGAACCGCCTCTTTGAGGGTGCGCACGGCGCGCGGCGACATGTCTTCGAGGTTGCCGATGGGGGTGGCGACGAGGTAGAGCGTGCCCATGCCGCGATTGTATCACCCATCGAATGCTATAATGACGAGGAACATTTTCCTGTGCCGTTTCGTTACCAGCGCTATGGTTTGCGCCAGACAAATACTGTTTTGCCTACGCGCAAACCAATCGCTGATACAAGGAGGTTCCGATGTCGAAAAAACTGTTCGCCTTCATCCTGCTGGCAACCCTCGTCCTTGCCGCCTGCCGCGGTGAGTCTCCCGCACCCACCGCCACACCAGCGCCCACCGACACGCCCCCTCCCCCGCCCACCCAGGCGCCTCCCACCCCGCTCCCCGAAGTAACGGAACCCCCGGCTGCGCCCCTCACCGATACGCCCGCCGCCCGCCCGCCCAACGACCCCAACTGCACCAACAAGGCGTCGTTTGTTGCCGATGTGACCATCCCCGATAACACCGTGGTCAAGGCGGGCGAAACCTTCACCAAGACCTGGCGCATCAGCAACACCGGCACCTGTATTTGGGCGAGCGACTACGTCCTCACCCATTACTCCGAAAACCGCATGGGCGCGCCGGCTTCCGTCCCGCTGGGCATCACCTACCCCGGTCAAACCCTCGATATTTCCGTGCAACTGACCGCCCCCACCACGCCCGGCACCTACCGCGGCAACTTCGTCATCAAAAACCCGCAGGGATTGATCATACAGGTGGATCAGGATTCCCGCCTGTGGCTCATCATCAAGGTCGAAAACACCGCAGCCGCTCCCACCAGCGCCCCCAGCACCAGCGCGGCAGCCACAGCAGTGACAGGGGCATCGCCCACCGCCCAGGCTGGCGTCACAGCGGCAAGTTCCGGGGCTGGCACGGCTTCCTGCTCCTTCACCACCGATGTCTTCAAACTGACGGACGCCATCGCCGCCATCAACGCCTACCGCGCCCAAAACAACCTGCCCGCCTACATCGTGAACACCCTGCTCGTCCGCGCCGCCCAGCGCCACGCCAACGACATGGCGTGCAACAACTTCTTCACCCACACCGGCACCGACGGCTCCACCCCGCAAACCCGCGTCGCGGAGGCTGGTTACACCGCCTCGCAGGTCAGCGAAAATGTCTATGGCAGCAACCCTCCGCTGGACGGTCCCGGCGTGGTCAACTGGTGGAAGACCGATACCACCGACCCCCGTCATAACCAGAACCTGCTCAGCACCACCTACACCGAAATCGGCGTCGGCTATGCCTTTTTCAACGGCTACGGCTATTACGTCCTCGTGCTTGCCAAACCGTGACGCTTCATGAAAAAGAACCGGCTTTTCCTGCTCCTCCTCCTGATCTTGACCTCCTGCGTGAAGGTCGCCACAGAGACGCTGCCCACGCGGACGCCCGCCGCGCCTCTCTTCGTGACCTCGACTCTGCCGCCGACCAAACCAGCCCCGCTGGTGCCCACGCGGATTCCCCCCACCTCCACCCCCCAAGCCGCCGCTTCGGGGACTGCCCCCGCCACCTCCCCTGCCTCCTGCCGCGACAGCGCCATCCTCGTCGAAGACGTGACCTACCCCGACAATACACCCGTGGACGCCGGCGAAACCTTCACCAAGACCTGGAAACTGCAAAACACCGGCACCTGCACGTGGAGCGGCTACGCCGCCGCCTTTGTGGACGGCGACCGCATGGGCGCGCCTGATTCCGTCCCCGTGCCGGAGACTCCGCCCAAAGCAAGCGTGGAAGTCTCCGTGCAACTGACCGCTCCCTCGGCAGACAAAATCTATCGCGGCAACTTCAAACTGGTGAACGCGGCGGGCGAAACAGTGCCGATGGGCGCCGAGTCCATTTTTTGGGTGCAGGTGGTGGTGGGGAGCGGAGGCGCCTCCAACCTGGCAGGGACTCCCATTGTGTCACAAGTCGGCAACTGCGCGTACACCGTCAATGACGGATACGTTCAGCAACTCATCCAACTGATCAATCAGGCGCGCGCCGAAGTCGGGCGTCCCGCGCTCACCGTCAACCCGCAGTTGACCGCCGCCGCGCAGGGTCACAGCCTGGACATGGCATGCAACGACTTCCTCCGTCACAGCGGCTCGGACGGCTCATGGATTGGCGACCGCCTGCTCAACGCCGGCTACACCAACCCGTACTACCTCGAAATCATCGCCATCGGCTTGCCGCAGGATGCAATGAATCAGTGGCGCAGCGACCCGGCGCACTGGGACGCCGTGCTCAACTCGCGCGTCACCGAAATCGGCGTGGGATACGTCTATAACAAGTTCAGTTCATACGGCGGCTACTGGACGGTGGACATGGGAGGACCATGAGGCATGGCATCCTTTGAAACACAGGCGAGGTCCAATGAACACGACCATTCTTGAAATCCCAACCGAAATACTGCAAGCGGCAAACCTCACGGCGGAAGAAGCCAAAAAGGAACTGGCGATCCGCCTGTATCAACTCCACAAGTTGAACGAGAAGCAGGCAGTAGAACTGGCTGGCAACCCGAAAGTAACCGAGTCGCTGGGATGGACGCGGGAACAAACCGGACGCTTCGACCTCGACGACTTCCTCTCGTGGGCGTCGCACGACCTGAAGACCCCGCTCAATTCCATCATCGGCTTCAGCAAGGTGGTGCTCAAAGGCATTGACGGTCCCATCAACGAAACGCAGGAAAAAGACCTGACCACTGTTTTCACAGCCGGTCAGCGCATGCTGGCGCTCATCAGTTATCTCGTCGAGATCGCCCGCCTGAACAACGGTCAGACCCAACTTGCCCGCGAAAACGTCAATATCGCCGAAATCATTGCGGAAACGACCAACCGCTGGAAGAGTCAGAATCCAGCCAAGCCGCTCTCTCTTGAGATGAATCTGTCGAATCCCATGTTCAATGTGGATAGGACGCAGATGCGCCAGATCCTCTCTCACCTGCTCACCTTCGCTTCGCTCCGCCTGACCGAGGGAACTGTTGCGCTTTCAGCAAGCGACTCCAACGCTGAATTAAGACTCCGCGCCCGGAGTTTCGGCAAAAAGTCTGCCGATAAATTCGAAATGGACAGCGCCATGCTGGGCTTCCTGCTCTCCTCGCTGGTCAAACTGCACGGCGGGCAAACAGACGACCTGCAGGAGACCGGCGACGGCTGGCTGCTGACCGTCGCACTGCCGAGAAAGGCTGATATGTAATTTGTGTGCGGACGTATGAGAACGTCCGCTGCGCGATGCCAATTCTATACGCGAGAAAGAAACATCCCTGAAAGCCGCCGCTCTCAGGGATGTTTTGCCGTTCGAATTCGCAATCAGACGACCACGCTGACCAGCCGCTTGTTCGCCACGATCACCTTCTTCGGCTCTTTGCCCTCCAGATATTTCTGAACAACCGCAGACGCCAGCGCGGCGGATTTGATTTCCTCTTCGCCCGCCTCCGCCGGCACCGTGATGCGGTCGCGCACTTTGCCGTTGACCTGCACCGGCAGTTCGAGCAGGTCTTCTTTGGCGGCTTCCTCGTCCACCTGGGGCCATGCCTGCTGGTGGATGGAGTAGGGCTTGCCCAGTTGATTCGTCCACAGTTCCTCGGCGATGTGCGGGGCAACGGGCGCCAGCATCTTCAGGTAGATTTCGGTCGCTTCGTCCCAGGCGGGGCTGCCGGCTGCGCCCGCTTCGCGGGCTTTGTACATCTCATTCAGCAGTTCCATCAGCGAGGAGATGACGGTGTTGAACTCGAAGTTTTCGAAGTCGTGGGTGACGCGCTTGAGGATCTGGTGGACGCGTCGGCGTAAGTCACGCTCATCGTAGGCGGAATCAGGTTTCGGCGGAGTCTGATCCGTGAACAGGGTCCAGGTGCGGCGCATCCAGCGGGCGGTTCCCTCGATGCCCTGTGAGTCCCAGGGCGCGCCCATCTCCCAGCGGGCAAAGAACATCAGGTAGGCGCGCACGGTGTCCGCCCCGTATTTCTCGACCAGCACATCGGGGGCGACCACGTTGCCGCGGCTCTTGGACATTTTGCTGTGATCTTCCGCCAGCACCATGCCCTGATTGCGCAGTTGAATCATCGGCTCGTTGCCTTCGGTGATGCCCATGTCGCGCAATGCCTTGTGGAAGAAGCGCGTGTAGAGCAGGTGCATGGTGGCGTGTTCGATGCCGCCGGTGTAGGTGTCCACGGGCATCCAGTAGTTGTATTCGGCTTCGTCGAAGGGCGCTTTGTCGTAGTAGGGCGAGAGGTACGCCAGGTGATACCAGGAGGAGCACATGAAGGTGTCCATCGTGTCGGTTTCGCGCTCGGCGGGTTCGCCGCACACGGGACAGGTGGTGTGCTTCCAGGTGGGGTGGAATTTCAGGGGGGACTCGCCGGTGGGTTTCCATTCCACGTCTTCGGGCAGGAGTACGGGCAGTTGGTCTTCGGGGACGGGATTCCAGCCGTGTTTCTGACAGTAGATCATCGGAATGGGCGCGCCCCAGTATCGCTGACGGGAAATCAGCCAGTCGCGGTAGCGGTAGTTGACCGCTTCTTTGCCGATGCCCTGCTGCTCCAGCCAGTCAATCACCGCGCTGATGCCGGGGTTCTTGCGTCCTTTTTCGGTGTTGACCTTCGTTCCGTTGAAGGGTCCCGAGTTGACCATGACGCCGGGACCGGTGTATGCGGACTCCAGTTCGCCACCCTCACCCCCATCCCCTCTCCCAATGGGAGAGGGGCGCAGGGGTGAGGGTTCTGGTCTGATGACCTCAACGATGGGCAGGTCATACTTTTTGGCGAAGGCGAAGTCGCGCTCATCGTGGGCGGGGACCGCCATGATCGCGCCCGTGCCGTAGGACATCAGAACGTAGTCTGCGATCCAGATGGGGATGCGCTGTCCGTTGACGGGGTTGACGGCGTATCCGCCGGTGAAGACGCCGGTCTTTTCCCGGTCTGCCGCTTCGCGCTCGATGTCGGATTGACGCGCGGCTTGCGCTTTGTATGCCTCGACGGCTTCGCGTTGTTCGGGGGTGGTGACCCTGTCCACCAGCGGGTGTTCGGGGGCAAAGACCATGAAGGTCGCGCCCCAGAGCGTGTCGGGGCGCGTGGTAAAGACGGTCACGCTCTCGTCCGGTTCTGATGACTGATTGCTGATTACTGGGAACTGCACTTCCGCGCCTTCGGAGCGTCCGATCCAGTTCGTCTGCAGCACCTTTACGCGCTCGGGCCAGTCCAGTTCGTCGAAGTTCAGCAGTTCGTCGGCGTATTTGGTGGTTTTGAAGAACCACTGTTCCAAATCCTTTTTGATGACGGGCGTGCCGCAGCGTTCGCAGACGCGATTCTCGCCGATGACCTGTTCGCGCGCCAGCGTGGTGTTGCAGTGAGGGCAAAAATCCACAGCCGACATTTTGCGGTACGCCAGCCCGTGCTTGAACAACTGGATGAAGAACCATTCGGTCCAGCGGTAATAGCGCGGGTCGCAGGAGATGGCTTCGCGCTCCCAATCGAACATCGCGCCCATGCTTTTCAACTGTTTGCGCATCCGCTCGATGTTCTGGTAGGTACGCTTCATCGGGTGGATGCCGTCGCGGATGGCGGCGTTTTCCGCCGGCAGCCCGAAGGCGTCGAAGCCCATCGGGAACAGGACGTTGTATCCCTGCATGCGCTTGAAACGGGCGCGCGCATCGGACGGGGTCATGGCGTACCAGTGACCGATGTGCAGGTCGCCGCTGGGATAGGGCAGCATGGTCAGCGCGTAGTGCTTGGGCTTGCTGTGATCTATCACCGAGCGGTACAGTTTGTCGGCTTCCCATTTTGCCTGCCATTTCTTTTCAAAAACCTGCGGAAGGAAGGATTTATCTTTGACGGGCTTTTCGGTCTTCGCCGCGGGTTGAATCGACCTGGGCGCTTGCGCGGCAGGGACGACGGCTTTCGGCTTTTCGGTCACAGGCGCAATGGCAGAGGCCGGCGCGGGGATGATCGCCTTCGCGGCGGCTTTTTTCCGCGTTCCTGCCTTGGGGGCGGTCTTTTTCGCAGCCCCGGCTTTGACAGCCGCGCTCTTCTGAGCAGTCCTGCCTTTTGGCGCGGTCTTCGCTGCGGGCTTGACCGGCTTTTTCACGGCAGGCTTTTTTGCCGCAGGTTTCTTTGCGGCAGGCTTGACCGTCTTTTTCACGGCAGGCTTTTTTGCCGCAGGTTTCTTCGCGGCAGGCTTGACCGTCTTTTTCACGGCGGGCTTTTTCGCTTTGCCTGTGGCCACTTTGACGGGTTTCTTTTTTTCTTCTTTTTTCTTTTTTGTAACAGCCATTCTTACCTCACTGGTTTAAGTTTCAGGCGCCTATCGCTCAATCTCAAAACAAAAAATCCTTCATCCACTCAGGGACGAAGGACGCTTGTCGCTCCGCGGTACCACCCAGTTTGTACCGCAAGATTAATCTTGCAGTACCGCTCTTTCGCTGTAACGGGCGACCCCGTCGCTGACTACTTCCAGGTTCGCCAGCGCAGTCTCCCTTGCGGGATGACAGGCGAGTTCGGTCTCACGCGTTCCCGTGGACACACCGAAGGGCTTCCACCTCGCTCTCCCTTCTCGCTGACGGGATGACCTACTACTCCTGCCGTGACATTTCTTTCGGCGTTAGAGAACGCCGTCTACCAATTTGCGTACCTTCTACCAATTGCGTAGCGGACGTTCTTCTAACGTCCGCGGCTGTGGACCCAGGGGGATTCGAACCCCCGACCTTCTCAATGCCATTGAGACGCGCTCCCAACTGCGCTATGGGCCCGGGACGATTTTCGATTGAAGATTTTAGATTTACGATTTTCAATCGGCAATCGTAAATCAGGTGGACCTGAGGGGATTCGAACCCCTGACCTCCTCAGTGCGATTGAGGCGCGCTCCCAACTGCGCTACAGGCCCAAATTATCTTTTCGTTGACCTTGGCGCTGTGAGCGCCACGCGCTCCCAACTGCGCTACAGGCCCGTTCGTAAAGCGAAGCGAATTCTACTTGAGGGGTTGGGGGATGTCAAGCAGTGTTCGGATGTAAAATGGGGATATTCTCCTGCCGAGGAAGGACTCATGCCCGACTCCACACCCAAACCCATCTACCGCATCCGAGACCTGCACGCAGCGGATCGTCCGCGCGAGAGGCTTGCCTCGCTGGGACCCCAAGCCCTGACCAACGCTGAACTCATCGCCATCCTGCTGCGCGTCGGGGTCAAAGGCGAGAATGCAGTGGCGGTGGGACAACGCCTGCTCAACACCTTCGGCGGTTTGACGGGACTGCACCGCGCCCCCTTTGCGGAACTGAAAAAACAACACGGACTCGGCGACGCCAAAGCCGCGCAAATCAAAGCCGCCATCGAACTGGGACGCCGCCTGACGCTGGAAGCGCCCGAAGAACGCCCCGCCATCAACTCCCCCGCCGACGCCGCCGCGCTGGTCGCCTATGAAATGTCGGCGCTGGAACAGGAGCATTTGCGCGTGATGCTGCTCGACAGAAGAAATCGGGTCTTGGAAACTGTCGAAGTGTACAAAGGCTCGGTCAATTCGTCGCAGGTGCGGGTGGGGGAACTCTTCAAGGAAGCGGTGCGGAAAAACGCTTCGGCAATCATCGTCATCCACAACCACCCCAGCGGCGACCCAACTCCCAGCCCCGATGACGTTGCCGTAACGCGCGCCGTCATCCAGGCGGGCAAACTGCTGGATGTGGAAGTACTCGATCACCTCGTCATCGGTCAAGGCAGGTGGGTGTCGTTGAAGGAAAGAGGGCTGGGGTTCGGGTAAACGTTCTTGCGTAATTGCGAAAAAGGGTATATCTTTATTATAGATGACTGCACTGAAAAAACCTTTTCTTACCACGAAGAACACAAAGACCACGAAGTTTTTTAAATCATCTTGCCTCGAATTTCAAGATTCTGAATAGCGCCTTTTGGAATTCCTTTGTGTACTTCGTGTCCTTCGTGGATAAAGACCTTTTTGCAGCAGACTCATTTTTGATTGAAGATTGGAGTACACGTCATGTCCCTGCTAAGCGTTGACGAGGCGCGGGAACGAATCCTCGCCCGCATCACCCCCGTCGCCACCGAAACCATCCCCCTCACCGCCTGCACGAACCGCATCCTGGCTGCCGACATCGCCGCAGAAAACGACCTGCCGTCCTTCGACAACTCCTCAATGGACGGCTTCGCCCTGCGCGCCGCCGACACCGCCGGCGCCTCCCCCGCCTCCCGCGTGACCCTGCGCGTGGTCGCCGACATCCCAGCCGGCTCCACGCCGACAATTCTCCTCGCGCCCGGTCAAGCCGCCCGCATCATGACCGGCGCTCCCCTGCCCGCCGGCGCCGACGCCGTCATCCCCGTCGAAGACACCGACTTCCACGACCGCTCGCCCGGCACAGCCATCCCCGACTCCATCTCCATCGAGAAAACCATCCAACCCGCAGAAAACGTCCGCCCGCGCGGCATGGACCTGCACGCCGGCGAAGCGGCGCTCAAAAAAGGCGCACTCCTCACGCCCCAAAACGTCGGCTTGCTGGCAATGCTTGGCGTTTCGCAGGTGGAAGTGTACAAAAAGCCGCTCGTCGCCCTGCTCTCCTCCGGCGACGAACTGCTCGACGTGAGCGCCCCGCTCGCACCGGGCAAAATCCGCGATTCGAACTCCTACATGCTCGCCGCCCTCATCGAAAGCGCCGGCGCACAAGTCCTTCGGTTGGGCATCGCCAGAGACTCGCGCGAATCGGTGTACGGCTTGATCGAGCAGGCGGTTGCGCGCCGCGCCGACATGATCATCTCCTCGGCAGGGGTGAGCGTGGGCGCGTTCGACTTCGTCAAAGAAGTGGTGGAAACCAACGGCAGTTTGAACTTCTGGCGCGTCAACATGCGCCCGGGCAAGCCGCTTGCCTTTGGCGAATACAAAGGCATCCCCTTCATCGGTCTGCCGGGCAACCCGGTTTCGGCATTCGTCGGCTTCGAGGTCTTCGTGCGAAACGCCATCGGGCGGCTGGGCGGTCGTTCGGACGGAATCCGGCTCAAGGTCCGCGTAAGAAGCGAGGAGGAAATCACGTCCGACGGGCGTGAAAGTTATCTGCGCGCCATTGTCCGCGAGGAAAACGGTCAATTCGTCGCAAAATTGACCGGTCATCAGGGGTCGGGAAATCTGCTCTCGCTGGTACAGGCGAATGCTTTACTAATCATCCCCGCTGGGGTAAAATGCGTGCCTGCTCACCAGGAAGTGGACGCCTGGCTGCTTTGAGGAAACATGGAAAAACGGCTCTCCCAACTCATCATCGCGCTCGCCATCATCGGCTTGCTGGTTTCGGTTTATATGACCATTTACAAGGTCACATCCAATGACAAGATGTGCCTGGGTTCCGGCGACTGCTCCACCGTCAACGCCAGCCGCTATTCGGAAATCTATGGCATCCCGGTGGCGTTGGTTGGCGTGCTCGGCTATGCCGCCATTCTTGGCATTCACTGGCTCGAGCGGCGCAGCGACTTCTTCGAGGAAAACGGCAGCCTGATTCTCTTTGGCGTTTCGCTGATGGGGTTTCTCTTCACGCTCTGGCTGGTGTACGTGGAAATTGCGCTCATCAAGGCGCTCTGCCCGTTTTGTCTCGCTTCCCAAATCACCATGACGCTGATTTTTATCCTTTCCGTTATTCGAGTGGTTCGACAACCCTAATTTCAGGAGGAATGAATGCCCCGCATCAAGTGTCATTACGCCGATTGTGTTTTTCTGGACGAAGGATATTGCAGCGCCGCGGCTGTCGAAATTGACCCCGACACCGGCTGTAATACCTACTCCCCCTCCGAAGAAGCCGAAGAGGAATGGGACGAGGAAGAAGAACTGGAATGGGAAGACGAGGAGGAAGAAGAGGAAGACGACCTCTGGGATGAAGACGAGGACGAATTCTAACGCTTCATTCCCGACCCTCAGCCTGCTCCGCCCAAACGAGCCGGCTCTCCCTTCAATGTTGACCAGGACACAGCGCAGGCTGTGTCCTTTTTTTGTAACGGATGTGACGCAATAGGACTAACGCGTAGGCGGACGTTCTCTCACGTCCGCCTACCTTGCGCAGTAATGTTAGAGAACGCGCTCTATGCAAGGTTTTGCGTAAGTCTCGTTTAATTCCGGTACCGATACAACAAAATACCCGCCGCCACCGAGAGGTTGAGCGAACTGCCGCGCCCCCGCATCGGGAGAGAGACGGTCACATCGCAGGCATCCATCTGCTCGCGCGAGAGACCCTTCTGTTCATTGCCCAGCACCAGCGCCCACGGGGCTTGAGGGACGAGGGTCTGATACTCCGCATCGGCGTGCGCCGACGTGCCAATCAGTTGAAACTTGCGCTCGCGCGCCCAACCAACAAATTCGGCAAAGGAGGCTTGGACGACCGGCGTCCAGAACAACGCTCCCATGCTGGAGCGCACCACCGAGGGATGATACAACTCCACGCCGCCTTCCAGCAGAAACAAGGCGTCTGCGCCCACGCCGTCCATCGTCCGCAAGATGGTGCCGACGTTGCCCGGGTCCTGCGGGGAGACCAGCGCCACCGCATAGCGCACAGTTTCCAGGTCGCTCAGGCGGGTTTGCCGCTGGCGGACAATGGCAAGGATGCCCTGCGGGTTCTCCTTGTCGGCGATGGATTCCATCACTTGCGGGGTGACAGGCTGAGGCGGGGAAGGGAGGCGCGTCACCAGTTCGTGGGCAAAACGGCTGGTGAGCAAATCCGGCGCATACAGCACGTTCTCCACCTCCCAGCCCGCTTCAATGACTTCGCCAACGTGATGAATACCTTCCACAAGAAACAACCCGCTCTCACGCCGCGCCTTCTTCTGGCGCAAGGCGCGCGCCTGCTTGACGAGCGGGTTGCTCAAACTGGCTATCAATGGTTTTTTCATACCCCCATTTTACACAAGAACGCGGAGGGGCTGGGACCTCCGCGTTCCAGATTTACTGTCCCGCCGCGACGATCAACTTGCCGCTCATTCCCGCTTCCAGGTGACCTTCAATGCCGCAGGTGACGAAGTATTCGCCAGGCTCGGAAGGCGCTGTGAACGTAGCGGTGACGGATTGCCCAGGCATGACCTCCACCTCCCAGTAGATGTTCTCTTCGTCTTCGTCGCCAAATTTTTCGCCGGCGTCGGTGCCGAGTTTGAAGATGACGAATTCATGCTCCACCGCGCCGTTGTTGGTGGCGTTCAGGGTGATTTCCTGCCCCGCGGGGACGGTAAACTCCGCCGGCTCGAAATGGAAATCGGTCATGGTGACGTTGATGGTGGTGGAAGGTCCACCGCCGCCGCACGCCGAGAGAATCAGCGCAGCAGCAGAAAGCAAGAGGACAATCGTGAAGTGTTTTTTCATTGTGCATTCTCCTTAGGTTGTATTTGAATCCACTATACTCCCAGCCGAGTCTGGATTCAACAGACAAATATCATCTTTTTTAGAATACATCGTAACAAAGTATGATATAACCCACCGGTAAACCCTGGAGGTTTCATGAATATTTCAACCCCAATACCCGCAAACCGATACTGGAATTTTGCCTTGTGGCTGGCAGTCTTTACCATCGGCTACAACCTGCTGGAGGGGCTCATCTCGGTCTTTTTCGGCTTTTCCGATGAATCGCTGACCCTGTTTGGCTTTGGCGTGGACTCGTTCATCGAGGTCATGTCGGGGGTGGGGATTCTTGCCATGGTGCTCCGCATCCGTCAAAACCCCGGAACCCCCCGCTCCCAATTCGAGCAATCTGCGCTCCGCGTCACCGGCGCAGCATTCTATCTGCTGGCAGCCGGGCTTGCCGCCACTGCGCTCTACAATCTCATCGTGGGGCATAAACCGGAAACGACCCTGCCCGGGCTGATCATTTCGGCGGTTTCCATCGCGATCATGTGGGCGCTGGCGGCTGGCAAGCGCAAAACGGGACGCACGCTCAATTCCCAGCCCATCCTCTCCGACGCCAACTGCACGATGGTTTGCATCTACATGTCGGTGGTTTTGTTGATTTCCAGCCTGATTTACGAACTGACGGGCTTCGGCTTCGTCGACTCGATTGGCGCAGTAGGGCTGATCTGGTTCTCCTACAACGAGGGCAAGGAAGCCTTCGAAAAAGCCGCCGGCATGGAATGCTCCTGTGGCGGCGAAGAGTGTTAACCGAGAAAATAAGGATGGGACTGATGAACACCTACCCCGACTACGTTTACCAAACCCTCGCCCGCGCCCGCGACATTGGTCAATGGTATTGCGGACAAGCCGATGCCGCGGCGTTGTGTTTCGACGCCCTCGCCCTCTTCCCCGATTGCCGCGAAGCCAGCGACCTTGTCTATGAACTCTTCTGCGACGAGTGGACAATCTACGACAACCGCGTCGCAATTCAACGGCAGGTGGAAGAGTGGGACGACCGTCCCTCCGAACAGCGCCGCAGGCTGGCATTGTCGTTCCGCTTCATGAGCCGCTGGGAGGGCTGGCGGCGCGAATATGAAGACGGCCGCGACGAGGAGCGCGAAGGCACGGCAGACGTGTTTCAAATTTTGGAAGACGGCAAAATGGAATTGATCACCGCCTACTGTCTCGGCGACGACGAATGCACGGATTACGCCTGGACGATCTTCGCCGAAGCGCTGGAAAAGACCAGCAAGCCCGAAACGACGCTGCTCTGGATCGGCAAGCAGTACGCCAACCTGGGATTCTTCGCCGACGCGGCGGAAGTGTTGGGCGAGTTATGCTCGCGCTTCGACAACCCCGACGCGCGCAGGCTGCTGGCGGAAATCATCTGGTGGCGCGACAACGCCCACCGCATCCCGTGGATTCCGCCCGCAGGCGACGGCTCGCGCTACGACCGCATCATCAAAATCATTGACCCCGAAGCGCCGACCACGCAGGAACAGATCGCAAGGTTCCGCAGCGAGAATCACATCGAGCGCGCGAAAAAATACAAGCCGAGCATCGCCCCCCATCTGGCGCATCTCTTCGCCCCCGCCATCCCCGAAGCAGAAGAAAACCCCGCGCCCAGCCCTGTGGATTGGAGTTTCCTCGACGCGGACGACGGTCAGCCTGGCGAACCCGCCGATTGGGTCAAGAAACAAATGAAGTTGATGCGCAGAGAATTTCAAGACGAAGACATGCAGGAAGTTTTCGACGAGATGATGTACATCCACCGCTGGACGCGCAACATCCCGCCGCCCGCCACGCCGCCAAAGCGCGACCCCAATGAGCCGCCCTTCGTTCCGCCAATTGAGTTTTTCGATGATATGGATGATGAAGACGATGACGCCCAACTTTGAACGAACCAAGACCAAAGGAATTGAAGAATGCTTTGCTGCGAGAATGTCATTGCTTCGTGGCGCGAGGCGCCACCTGCCAGGAGACTGCTTCGTCGGCTTTCAGCCTCCTCGCAGTGACATGGAAAAAAGAATCGGCGTTTATCCGTGTTTATCTGCGGCGAATTTTGATTGTACGAGGTAACGTATGCCCAACCAATTAATCAACGAAAACTCCCCCTACCTGCTCCAACACGCGAACAACCCGGTGGACTGGTACCCCTGGGGCGAAGAAGCCCTCGCCAAAGCCCGCGCCGAAAACAAACCCATCTTCCTCAGCATCGGATACGCCGCCTGCCATTGGTGTCACGTCATGGCGCACGAATCCTTCGAAGACCCCGCCACCGCCGCCTTCATGAACGAACACTTCGTCAACATCAAAGTGGATCGCGAAGAACGCCCCGACCTCGACGCCATCTACATGCAAGCCACCGTCGCCATGACCGGTTCCGGCGGATGGCCCATGTCCGTCTTCCTCACCCCCGACCTGAAACCCTTCTACGCCGGCACCTACTTCCCCCCCGTGCCGCGCTACAACATGCCCTCCTTCAGAGACGTACTTGCAGGCATCGCCCGCACCTGGCAGGAACAACCCGCCGAAATCACCCGCGTCAGTGAAGAAGTCCTCCACCACCTGCGCCAAACGCTCACGCTCAACCGCCCCGCCGACGCCGCCTTCACACAAGCGCATCTCGACGCCGCAGCCAAAAACCTGCTCGACTCCTACGACTGGGGCTACGGCGGCTGGGGCACAGCGCCCAAATTCCCCCAGCCCATGACCATCGAATTTCTCCTCCGCCGTCACAGCGGCGGAAACGACGACGCCCTCAAACCCGCCCTTCACGCCCTGCAAGCCATGGCGCGCGGCGGCATGTACGACGTGGTCGGCGGCGGCTTCTCCCGCTACAGCGTGGACAACTTCTGGCGCGTTCCCCACTTCGAAAAAATGCTCTACGACAACGCCCAACTCGCGCGCGCCTACCTTCACGCCTGGCAAATCACCGGCGACCCGTTCCTCCAGCGCATCGTCCGCGAAACGCTCGAATTTGTCGCCCGCGAAATGACCCATCCCGAAGGCGGCTTCTACTCCAGCCTCGACGCCGACTCGGAGGGAGAAGAAGGCAAATTCTACGTTTGGACTCTCGAAGAGATTCGCCAAACCCTGAAAGACGATTCCGAATTTTTCGAAGCGGCGTATGGCGTCACCGTCAAAGGCAACTGGGAAGGCAAGACAGTCTTACAGCGCGCCCTGGATGACGCCTCCCTCGCCGCCCGCTTCAAACTGGACCTCGAAACGGTTGCCGCCAAACTGAGCGGCTGCCACGCCCGGCTTCTCTCCGTCCGATCCACCCGCCCCCGCCCCGGCACAGACGACAAAGCGCTCACCTCCTGGAACGGACTCATGCTGGCAACACTGGCAGAAGCGGCGCGCCTCCTCCCTCCAGACAAAGAAGCCGGCTCTTTACCTTCCGCGCTCGCCCCTCAAAACACCAAACTTCATATCATGGCTACGCGCAACGCAGAATTTCTGCTTTCATCCCTGCGCCCCAACGGTAAACTCAAGCATGCCTGGAGGAACGGCAAAACCTCCAGCGAAGTCTTCCTCGAAGATTACGCCGCCCTCATTCTCGGTCTGCTCGAACTGTATCAGACCGACTTCAACAATCGGTGGTTTTCTGCCGCCAGAGAACTGACCGACGAAATGATCGAACTGTTCAGTGACCCGGCAGGCGGCTTTTTCGATACCCCGAAAGACGGCGCTCCCCTGCTCCTCCGCCCGAAGGATGTGCAGGATAACGCCACCCCCTCGGGAAATGCACTGGCTTGCGAAGCCCTGCTCAAACTTGCCGAATTCACCGGCGAAGGACGTTACCGCGACCTGGCAGAAAAAGCGCTGAGGCTCGTGGTGGGCATGGCAGCCCGCTATCCTTCCGCATTTGCGAGGTGGCTGTCAGCGGCGGATATGGCTCTGGGGAACGTGAAGCAGGTTGCAGTCGTGTATGCCCGCGCTCATGAGCATAGTCGAAGCGAAGCGGGCGGCGAGGATGCGTCCGCGTTGGTTCGGGCTGTCCAATCCCGCTTTTTGCCCAATGTCATCGTTGCCGCGTCTGCCCATCCTCCTGAAGAGGATGCGCCGGCGCTCTTGCGGGACCGCCCGCTCAGGGAAAACAAGCCCACAGTGTATGTGTGCGAAGGCTTCGTCTGCAAAACCCCCGTGACGACGGTCGAAGAATTGACGAAGTTGCTGTAATCAAAAGGCTCCCGCGCAGGAGCCTTTTGATTTTTGACTGCACTGAAAAAACCTTTTCTTACCACGAAGAACACAAATACCACGAAGTTTTTTAAATCATCTTGCATCAAATTTCAAGATTCTG
>DAOUBY010000060.1:0-6673 GCA_034432325.1 Anaerolineales bacterium | reverse complement strand
GGCAGGCGGCGGGCGTAGCGACCTGTCTCTTCGGCGCGGCGGCGGTCTCCAGTCTGCCCGCGCTGCGCGTGCAGGATTACGGCAGTTTGCTAGTGTGTTTGGATGAGCTGTCGAACAAGGATGCGTGAGATAGTCGCTTCTCGTCACAAGCCACGCTGACCCTGGTTTGCACGTGGGTGAACAGCGAAGCCCCCCTCCTGGTTTTTCATCCCTGTCGGCGATGCATTCGATTTCAATTCGGGGGGTTAGTTCGAGGGGCGAGCATCCTCAGATGCGGCCTACGTGATGGCCCCGTTCGCATCTGAGGATGCTCACTCCGCGGTACCTGGCGCGGTACGGCTGGATTTTTGTGCCAACTGCCTGGTCGGCGAAGTCTACCTCCGCATAGGCGTTCACTGCATCGGTTGCATCACTGCTTCCCTTTCGTTATAATTGTGCGCATGCCGATGCAAATCCTACAGACAAAACTGTACCCGCCGCACGCCCCAGATGGATACGTTCCGCGCCCTCGCTTGCTGGAACGCGTACAGACCGGACTCAATCGCAGGGTTATTATCATCTCCGCGCCGCCAGGGTTTGGCAAAAGCACACTGTTATCGGCATGGATTGCCGCCAATCCAGCGAAACGGGTGGCGTGGGTCTCACTGGATGAAGACGACAACGACCCCGCCCGCTTTTTTGCCTGCCTCGCCGCCGCGCTGCGGACCGTTGAGCCTGCTTCCGTTTCGACCCTGGACGCTTTGTTGGATACGGGTTCCGCCACTCCCCGCGAGTTCGCCGCTGCGCTCATCAACGACTTTGCCGAAAGCGTCCGCGAAGACGTGATCCTGGCGCTGGACGATTACCATCATATCACCCAACAGCCCATCCACGACGCGCTCGCCTACCTGACTGACCATCTGCCCCACAACCTGCACCTGGCCTTCCTCAGCCGCGCCGACCCGCCCCTACCGCTCGGACGCTGGCGCGCGCGTGGGCAATTGACCGAAATCCGCGCCGACGATTTGCGCTTCACAGAACACGAAGCCGCGCAGTTCCTCAACCAGACGATGGGGCTCTCGTTGAGCGCCGAAGACATCCGCACATTGGAAGCGCGCACCGAAGGCTGGGCGGCGGGGCTGCAACTCGCCGCGCTCTCCCTGCAAAGATCCGCCAACCCCAGCCAAGCCATTGCCGCCTTTGCGGGCAGTCACCGCTTCATTGCCGATTACCTGACCGATGAAGTGCTTTCGCGCCAGCCCGAAGCCCTGCGCGAATTCTTGCTGAAGACGTCCATTCTGGAACGCTTCAACGCCCCGCTGTGCAACGCCGTTTTGGATATGCACCACGCCGAAGCGACTCTGGTGGACCTGGAACGCGCCAACCTGTTTCTCATTCCGCTCGATTCCGCATCGGACTGGTACCGCTACCATCATCTCTTTGCCGAACTGTTGCGGCGGCGGCTGGCGCAAGCCCACCCCAACGAGATACCCGAACTGCACCGCCGCGCTGCCGAATGGTTCGAGAAAAACAATCTCACGCTCGACGCTGTCCGTGATTGGGTGGCGGCAGATGCGCCTGAACGGGTGGCGGCGCTGGTGGAGCGCGTCCTCAGCCAGACGTGGGGACGGGCGGAAATTCACGGGCTGGTCAAACGGGTCGAAGCCTTGCCTGAAGACGTCCTGGCGCAGCACCCCGCCCTGACCGCCTTCCTGGCGTGGACGTGGTTCTGGCTGGGCTACGATACCGCCCGCATCCTGCCCCTGCTGGAGCGCGCCGAAAGAAACCTGAAGGACGAGCCGCAAGCTAGCTATGCGCGCGGACGTTTTCAGGTCGTCCGCAGTTATTTCGCCCGCGCGGGCAGGAACGACTCGCCCCAAGCGTTGGCGCTTGCCGAACAGGCGCTCAATCAACTGCCCGAACAGGATTTGCTCTGGCGGGGGTTTGCCCAACTCAACGTCGCCGCTTCCGCGCATGCGATGGGACTCGGACTTGCCAAGGCGGAGAATGCCTACACCGAAACCGTTCACCTGTGCCGCGCCGCAGGCGACCTGACCACCGCCTGGATTGCCGAATGCGCCCGCGTGCAGGTGGTGCGCGAGAGCGGCGACTTGCAGCGCGCGCTGGCGTTGAATCGTCAATTGCTCAATGCGCTCGAAAGCCGCGGCGCGCCTGCGATGGTGCGCGCCTGGGCGCATGTCAATCAGGCGGGGCTGATGTATGCAGTCAACGACCTGCCTGCCGCGTGGCGCGAAGCGAACATTGCCCTGGCGTTGGAACAACAGGCAGGCGGCGTGCCAGACGTCAGTTTGCGCCTGTACGACGTCCTGCCCAAACTGGAAACTCTGAACGGCGCCCTTGATTCTGCCCGTAGGATGGCAGATGACCTGGTTGCCTCCATGCAGCGCAGCGGAATCACCAACGCCATAGACTGCGCGCGCGGACAGCGGGCCGAGTTGATGTTCAGGCTGGGCGATTGGGCGGCGTTTGAAGCGTATGCGCAGGGGTATCATCCGCCCAAACAGCCGCTGTTCTTTCCCTATCGGCTGGAGACGCTGCTGCAAATCCGTTATCTGGCGCGGCGAAAGGCTTGGGATGAGAGCCGCCGTCTGATGCAGGAGCAGGTTCGGCTGGCGCGCACAGCGGGGTATCTCGAATACGAGATGGAACTGCACATCGTCGGCGCGTTGCTGGAACAGGCGGCGGGCAATTCCTCCAACGCTATCCGAATGCTGGCGCGCGCGCTGGAGATTGGCAGGGCGGGCGGCTATGTGCGCGTTTTTCTCGATGAAGGCGAAGAGATGCGCGCCCTGTTGGCGCAAATGCGCAGGGATGATTTTGCGGCGAGCCTGCTGGCGGCGTTTGGCAAGCCCGCCCATGTTGACCAATCTGCCCTGATTGAGCCGCTCACCGAGCGCGAGTTGGACGTGCTGAAATGGATTGCCGAAGGACTCTCGAACCCTGAAATTGCGGAAAAACTGTATCTCTCGGTTGGCACGGTCAAGACGCATGTCAAGCACATTTACGGCAAACTGGGCGTGGATGACCGCGTGAAGGCGGCGAGTAAGGCGCGGGAGTTGGGCCTCATCTAATAACGATGACGATGGCTTGGAGCGCAAGGCTGGCAAGTGTCGCCAGGGCGGGGAAAAGACTCCCGCGCCGCGCCATCAGCTGCGCGGCAAGGGAAGCCAGCGCGCATGCTGCCGTTGCCACCCACAACCCGACCAAATCATCCGCCCGTTGGGCTGGCTGCGGTTTTCTGGAACCTGAATCTCCCCGCAAGTGACCCGCGTTCCCGCAGGGATGGGCATGGGGCATGCGACAGGCGCAAAAGTCGGCGCGGACTGCGCACGGACAGGCAGCGCGCCCAGCGTCAGCGCGGCGAAAACCAGGCAGATGACTATTCGTTTCATGTTCGTCTCCTTGCGGGGCGAAGGGTGACAACCGCCGCGCGGACGGCTGTCGCCCTTCAGCGCTTACTTTTCGCCCAACGCCACCAACTCGCCAGAGCCGCTAATCGTTTGGGTTAACTTGGGCGAGCCAGCATACTGTACATTACCGCTGCCGCTGATGGTCACGTCCAGGCTGTCCAGCGCCCACACCAGCGCGTCTCCCGTGCCGTTGACGCTGACCTGCGCGCCCGACGTTTTGAGATTTTCCAACAGCGCATCGCCCGAACCAGAGATGCGCACCGCCAGCGAATCCGCCGCACCGCCCAGGCGGACTTCGCCTGAACCGCCCAATTCGCATGTGACCGATTGCGCCGTCAGGTTTTCCACAATCACGTTGCCCGAACCGCTGATGCGGGTGGAAAGCGATTGGGCGGCAAGATTGATGAAGATCACATTTCCCGAACCGCTGACGTTGATATTCAACGACTCCGCGGTGAAATCTTCCACGCGCGTTTCCACCGAGCCAGAAACGTCCAGCGCGCTCAATGCAGGCAAGGTCACGCGGTAGATCAGCGTTTCGCGCTGCAGGATGGTGGCAGGGTCCTTGATGCCCAGCATGAGCACGCCCTGCTGCACCTCCACTTTCAACAAGGGCAGGATGTTGTCGTCCGTCTCAACGGTCAGGCGGAACTCATCGCCCTGCTCGATATACAACACGCCCGACGTGCTAACCCGAATCTGGTCAAAGTTGCGCACGCCGAACGTTTGGGTTGCCATCTTTCCCGACCCCGTCACAATCTCAGGGAGCGTAGTTCTGCAGGCGGAAAGGGCAAAAGCGAACACGAACAATACGACAGTCAGTTTCTTCATAGGTGGTTCTCCTTGCCGTCTAGTGTAGTTCCTCCAGCGCCTGGAGGATCGTCATCTCGCCGATGTTTCTTCGTTCTCCTTGCCACCCAGTGTAGGGGATGTGGTTCTTTTTTTCATCTCCCGATGGAGGTATTTCGGCAAGGAAAAATCTACCCCCACAAATCCCTCCATGGGGAGATGCAGGGAACATGCCGCCCGCATAAGATAGGTACATGGTAACTGTTCAGCCCGGTGAATGGAATTCGCCGTCTGACAACACGAAGCGGCCCCAGCCGCTGGGAACGCGCTCCGTCAGGCCCTGAGGGGCCTTCGTACTGTCAGCCAGGAATTTCCAATTCCTGGATAGGAGCATGCCTGAGCGTTACGGTACATGAACGAACAGCGCCTTTACCACATCCTCCTGCGCGGCAAACTGGACCTCGAACAGGCGGCGTGGTTCCCAGAGTTGACCCACGCCGAAGATGACGATGGCAACACGCTGCTGGTGGGCGAATTGCCCGACCAGGCAGCGCTGATGGGCATTCTGTTCCGCGCCCACAATCTCAATTTGACGATGCTGGGCGTGCACATCAAAACTGGCAAAACAGGAAAACTCAAAAATGCTCAAAACGGTTAATCTGCTCGTGCGCTTCCTGCTCGAGCTCTGCATCCTCGCCATCTTCGGCTACTGGGGCTTCAAGACGGGCAGCAACGCCTTCATCAAATTCCTGCTCGGCTTGGGCGCGCCCATCTTGTTTGCGGTGGCGTGGGGCACATTCCTTGCCCCGAAATCCCCCATGCGTCTGGGCGACCCCTGGCTCTTCCTGCTCGAACTGGTCATCTTCGTACTGGCGGGTTGGGCGCTCTACAGCACGGGCAAAGTGCATCTTGCCGCCGCTTTCGGCGTCATCTACCTGCTCAACCGAACTCTCATGCTCATCTGGAGACAATAACTATGAACATCAACCTGACCGCCCCCGCCGTTGCCCGCCGCGAGATTCTCATCCACGCGCCTGTGGAGAAGGTCTGGCAAATTCAAGCCGATATTGAAAACTGGAGCGCCTGGCAGCCCGACATTACCGCCGTCAAACTGAACGATGGTTTGCAAACAGGCGCCACCTTCCGCTGGAAGGCGCAGGGATTGAACATCACCTCGCGCCTGCACACCGTTCACCCGCCGCACCGCCTCGGCTGGACAGGCGTCGCCCTCGGCATGAGCGCCATTCACAACTGGACGTTTGAGCCGCGCGGCGAATCCACCCTCGCCGTCACCGAAGAATCGCTTGCGGGCTGGCTCACCCGCCTGATGTTGTTCTTCGACCCGCGCTTTCTCGAAAAATCCCTCGAAGCCACCCTGCAACGGCTGAAAGCCAAAGCAGAAGCATAAGCCAATCTCAACAAGAAGGAGATTCCCATGACCACCCGCACCTGGACTCTCGAACGCAACAGCAAATACGGCGGCATTCAGCGCCTGGGCGAACGCGCGCCTCTGCCCAAAGACGCCGTCGTCTCCATCACGCACGGCAAAGGCTTAAGCCTGGGGCAAACCATCCTCAACAGCATGTACTCAGGCTGGTTCATCCTGCCGCGTCTGCCCAAAAACGAAAACCTGCTCTACGCCGAACTGCACGGCGACTTCAAAAGCGGCGAAAGCCTCACCATCACCGTCTGGCGCGGCAAAGCCATGACCCAATTCCGCGACAAAGGCGGTCACGGTTGGGCGGTGCGACTGCTCACCAACCTGGTCTTCGGCGGCAATGCCACGCTCTGGTTTCTCACCTACGTTCCCAAAGACGGACAAATCCCCAGCGCCGAAGAAGCGCGCCGCCTCTCCGAACAGCACGGCAAGATGATGGTGCGCGGCGCATTCGTCCGCTCCGCCACGCGCCCTGCCTAGGAGACAGCATGCGCACCTTCGCCCCATTCTTTATGGTCTTTGCCCGTTTTCTCTTTGCGCTGCTCTTTCAGGGATTGCTCGCCCTCGTCTTCTTCCTGCGCGGCGACCCGACTCCCATCCAAACCGCCGCCCCCTGGTGGACGGTGTACGGCTCGCTCGTGGATTTAGCCTGTCTGCTGACTATCGGCTTTTTCCTGCGCCCCGAAGGGCTGCGCCTCTCCGCCCTCTTCGACTTCAACCGCGCTCTGCTCTGGAAAGACCTGCGCTTTGCCTTTCTGCTGCTCATCTTGTTCCTCGTTCTCGGTTTTGGCGGCGGAACGGTGGCGGGCATGCTCATCTACGGCGCGCCGCCGCCCGCGCCCATGGGCGGGCTTCCGCTGTGGGGCGCGTTGTTCAGTCTGCTGGTCTTCCCCGTTCTGTGGGGCATCACCGAGCAGTTGACCTATCAAGGCTACGCCCTGCCGCGCCTGCAAGCGCTGACGGGCAAGACCTGGCTGGCAGTTCTCATCGTCGCCTTTGGCTGGGCGCTGCAACACACCGCGCTGCCCTTCCTGCC
>DAOUBY010000059.1:0-10211 GCA_034432325.1 Anaerolineales bacterium | reverse complement strand
ATGTTCACAGACCAGGTTGAAATTTACGTTCGTTCAGGCAAAGGCGGCGACGGCATGGTGCATTTTCGCCGCGAAAAATATGTGCCGCGCGGCGGTCCCGACGGCGGCGACGGCGGCAAGGGCGGCGATGTGATCTTCGAGGTGAAGACCACGCTCAACACGCTGGGATCGTTCCGCCCGAAGCAAAAGTTCAAGGCGGAGGACGGCGCGCGCGGCGGACCTTCGCAGATGACGGGGCGCAACGGCAAGGACCTCGTGATTCCTGTGCCGCCCGGCACGGTCATCTTCGACGCGGATACGGGCGAACTCATTGGCGATTTGACCGAAGAGGGTCAGCGGCTGGTGGTGTGCAAGGGCGGGCGCGGCGGACGCGGCAACCAGCATTTTGCAACTTCGCGCAACCAGGCGCCGCGCACCGCCGAAAAGGGCGAGCCTTACGAAGAGAAACGCCTCAGACTGGAACTGAAACTGATCGCCGACATCGGGCTGATCGGCGTCCCGAACGCGGGCAAATCCACCCTGCTCTCGGTTCTGACGAACGCCAGACCGAAGATTGCGCCCTATCCCTTCACCACGCTGGAGCCGAATCTGGGCGTGGCGGAAATTGACGTGAACGCCACTGTCGTGCTGGCAGACATCCCCGGTCTGATCGAGGGCGCCTCGCAGGGCGCGGGGCTGGGACATGACTTTTTGCGCCACATCCAGCGGACGCGGGTGCTGATTCACCTGCTGGACGGGCTTTCGGAAGACCCGCTCGCCGATTACAGCCAGATCAACACGGAGTTATCGCTGTTCGACCCAAATCTGGCAAAGAAACCGCAGGTGGTGGCGCTCAACAAGATTGACCAGCCCGAAGTGCAGGAAAAACTGCCCGCCCTGCAAAAGCAGTTCAAGAAGAAAAAAGTGGAGTTCATGACCATCTCGGCTTTGGCGCGCACGAACACGCGCGATCTGCTGCTCAAAGCGTATCAGATTTTGCAGAACACGCCGAAGCCCGAAGCGGTGGAAATGCCCGTGCCGGTCTACAAGCCAAAGGAAGACCCGCGCGCGTTCGAAATCGTCCGCGAGGGAGGGAACGAGTGGCGAATTAAGGGCGTTGCCATTGAACGCGCCGCCAAGATGACCTACTGGGAGCACGACGGGTCGGTGCGGCGCTTCCAGAAAGTGCTGGAAACGCTCGGCATCAAGGATGCGCTGCGCAAGGCCGGCGTGCAGGACGGCGATACGGTGTTCATTGACGAGTTCGAACTGGAATGGCAGGAGTGAGGATGTCTCCAAAAACTCAGCGCATCCTGGTGTTCGGGCTGATTACGGCGGGCGTTTTGCTTGTCGTGTTCTTCGGCATGCGCGCCGCGTTTGCCTTCCGCGAAGTTCGCAGGCACGGACCGCCTCCCTTCTCCCCCTTCGACGCCAAAAACAATCAACCCACAGAGACCGACGTGGAATTAATCCGCGATTGGATGACCATTCCGTACATTGCCAGAATGTATCGGGTGCCTCCCGAAGTCCTCTTCGAGGCGCTGAGGCTTCCCCGTTCGAAATCCATCGGCGAGAAAAGCCTCAAGGAATTGAACGACGAGTACTTCCCGCAGGCTGATGGATTCGTTATGACAACGATCAAAGCCGCCATTCTGGAGTTTCAGGCGCAGACGCTCTCCGCTCCCACTCCGCCAACGCCTCCCACCGCCCCTCCTGCGCCGTAAACAGTGGTTTGCATGTCCGATTTTTTGCTCACTCAAATCATCAACTACGGCGCGCCGGTTCTGGGGATGATTGTGTTCATCGGCGCGATGGGCGCGCCGTTTCCCGGCACACTGCTCATCGTGGCGGCAGGCGCCTTCGTGCGGCAGGGATTGCTCGCCTGGCACACCACCGGGCTGATTGCGCTGGCGTTCGTGGTGCTGGGCGATACGCTGAGTTACGGTATGGGGTATTTTGCGCGCGAGCCGGTTCTGCGCCGTTTTCGAGATTCGCAGAACTGGATCAAAGCGGAAGCCTCGTTTGCCCGCTGGGGCGGGATGGCGGTTTTCTGGACGCGCTTCCTGATCACGGGCATCGCCGTGCCGGTCAACCTGATTGCCGGCACAAGCGGATTCGGCATCCGCCGCTTCTTTCTCTACGATTTGGCTGGGGAGGCAATCTGGATCTTCGGCTACGGCGGATTGGGGTATCTGTTTGGGATGCAGTGGGAGGCGGTCAGCGAATTTTTGGGCAACATCAGCGGTCTGGCGCTGGGACTTGTGCTTTTGGGGGTGGGAGTTTGGCTGGGCGTACGTCAGTGGCGGATTGTGGAGGCGCGCAAAGCAAACGTCCCTGAGGCGTGAAGCCCAGGGACGTTTGATATTCGACGCGGAGCGTTGCGCTACGCTTCTTCGCGGCTCATGACATCCATCACCGCCACAGCGGCAATCTGCACGATGTCATTGACATCGTCGCCCGTCTGCAAAACGTGCACCGGCGCGCCCATGCCAAGCAGGATGGGACCGATGGCTTTTGCTTTGCCGAGCCGCGCCAGCAGTTTGTAGGCGATGTTTGCCGATTCGAGCGAGGGGAAGACCAGCACGTTGGCGTCTTTCACATCGCTGAAGGGATAGCGGTTCTCGATGATGTCGGCAACGACGGCGGTGTCCGCCTGCATTTCGCCGTCCACGTTGAGGTCGGGGCGGCGGGCTTTGGTCAGTTCGACGGCTTTGCGCACCTTGTCGGAGAGGGGATGGGGCGTGGAGCCAAAGTTCGAGAAGGAGAGGAAGGCAATCCTCGGCTCCAGTTCGAGGCGTTTGGCAAAATCCGCCGCGAGGCAGGCAATTTCCGCCAAATCTTCCGCCGAGGGGTCAATGTTGACCGTTGCGTCGGTGAAGAGATAGACGCGGTCTTCGACGATCATGATATACACGCCCGCTGCGCGTTTCGCGCCTTTGGCGGTGTGATGAATCTGCAGGGACGGGCGGATGACATCGGGATAATCGTAGGTCAGCCCCGAAACAAAGGCGTCGGCGTCGCCCATTTTGACCATCATCGAGCCGAAGATGTTCGGGTCGCGCACCTTTTTGAGGGCGTCGGCGGCGGTCACGCCTTTGCGTTGACGCAGCTCGTAATAGGCTTTGGCGTATTTTTCCAAACCGTCAAACTTGCGCGGGTCAACCGTTTCGGGCTTGAACGCCAGCCCCAGCGCCTGGATGTGCTCCTGAATGATTTCCTCGCGCCCAATCAGGATGGGAGTGGCGATGCCGTCCTCTTTGACCTGATAGGCGGCGCGGATGATTTTGGTCTCTTCGCCCTCGGCAAACACCACGCGCTTCCCGCCTCCCGACGTGCGGGCTTTGTTCTGGAAGAAGTAGCGCACCTGCTCGCCCTTGCCCTGACGGAACGCCAACTGCTGGCGGTATTCCTCGATGTCAATCATCTTGCGGGCGACGCCGGTCTTCATCGCCATCTCCGCCACAGCGGGCGCTTCCCACAACAGCACGCGCGGATCGAGCGGCTTGGGAATGATGTAGTCGCGCCCGAATTTGATCGGTTCGCCGCCGTAGGCGCGGATGACCGAATCCGGCACGTCTTCCTTTGCCAGCGCGGCAAGCGCCTTCGACGCGGCGAATTTCATCTCCTCGTTGATTTGTCTTGCCCGCACGTCCAGCGCGCCGCGGAAGATGAAGGGGAATCCCAGCACATTGTTGACCTGATTGGCATAGTCCGAGCGTCCGGTGGCAATGATCACATCCTTGCGCGCTTCCTTTGCCAGTTCCGGCTTGATTTCGGGGTCGGGGTTTGCCATGGCAAAGATGATCGGGTCGGGCGCCATGGTCTTGACCATTTCAGGGGTCAGCACGTTTGCCACCGAGAGCCCGTAGAACACATCCGCGCCGCGCATCGCATCCGCCAGCGTGCGGAGACCGTTGTCCTCCACTGCCAGGCGCTCCTTATACTTGTTCATGCCTTCCTTGCGCCCTTTGTACACCACGCCCTTCGTATCCACCAGGATGATATTCTCGCGCTTCACGCCCCAGCGAATTGCCAGTTCGGCGCACGAAATCGCCGAAGCGCCCGCCCCCGAAATGACCAGGCGGATGTCCTCATGCTTCTTCCCCACAATTTCCAGCGCATTTGCCAGCCCTGCCGATGAAATAATCGCCGTGCCGTGCTGGTCGTCGTGGAAGACGGGGATATCCAGCATCTTTTTCAACTCTTCTTCGATGTAGAAACATTCCGGGGCTTTGATGTCTTCCAGGTTGATGCCGCCAAAAGTCGGCGCAATTGCCGCCACCACTTTGATGATTTCATCCGGGTCGTGAGAATTGACCTCAATGTCGAACACATCAATATCGGCAAACTTCTTGAACAAGACCCCCTTACCCTCCATCACCGGCTTGCTTGCCAGCGGACCGCGGTCGCCCAGCCCCAAAATCGCCGTGCCGTTCGAAACCACCGCCACCAAATTGCCCTTCGACGTATATTCATAGGCATTGGCAGGGTCCTTCTCGATCTCCAAAACAGGTTCCGCCACCCCCGGTGAATACGCCAGACTCAAATCGCGTTGGGTATCCATTGGCTTGGTCGGCACAATCGCCACCTTGCCCGGCTTTCCCTTCAAGCGATGATACTCAAGTGCGTCTTCGCGCGTTAATTTTGCCATGTGAAGCCTCCTGTAGGGTACATTCTGTAACAAACGGTGAAATTATGGCACGATTTACAAAAAACAACCTAGTTCCATTTGTCACGACTTTAATATACAGGACTTACGCAAACCTGCGTAGAGCGCGTTCTCTAACGCGCAGACTGGATAATCAACGTTAGAGAACGTTGATTACCCGTAAGTCCTGTATATATAACCCGCACAACCAAAAATGCTACGAAATTGGAAGGTTAACAAATCTTAAAATTCCATGTATAATCAAGTCACTCCGCAAGGAGAAAAACCCGCCTACTTCCACCGCCCCCGCGGTCCTGGCTGTGCCAAATTCTGGATACGAGAGCAAGAACCTCCCCCGGTTTGGGAGTTAAACTGTGAAGTCGAAACAGGACTATTTTGGATAAGAATCGGACTTCCGCCCCCCTTAACCTGTTTACAAGGCATGACCTGAACAACTGCCTTGTGACCTGACCTCCCCCCCAAAGAACGCTTCATGCGTGACTTTGGGTCTGCTCAACCTATCCCGAACATCTGCCCCGCTGACGCCCTCCCCGCGCGGCAGCAGACAACAGCCAAAGGTCCGCCGGACGGTCCTTTGGCTGTGTGCGTTTAATGCAAAGCGTAGGACACGTTCTCTAACGTGTCGGCAAAACGTAGGACACGTTCTCTAACGTGTCGGCAAAGCGTAGGACACGTTCTCTAACGTGTCGGCAGTAGAGAACGCTTTTTGCAACAAAATACAATGAGAAAAATCACCGCCATCGAAGCGCAGAAACGACGTCCCAACCGGGTCAACATCTACCTGGACGGGGAATTTGCCTTCGGGCTGGAACGCATCACCGCCGCGTGGCTGAGAGTTGGGCAGGAACTGGACGAAAAGAAAATCGAGCAGTTACAGGCTGAAGACACGCGCGAACGCGCGCTCCAGCAGGCGCTGCTCTTCCTCAGTTACCGCGCCCGCTCCGAATCCGAAATCCGCAGGAATCTCCGCAAGCATGAGATTCCCGAAACCGTCATCGAAGAAACCCTCGAACGTCTGCGGCGGGACGGGCTGGCAAACGATAGTCAGTTTGCCCAGGCGTGGGTCGAAAACCGCAACACCTTCCGCCCGCGCAGCCGGCGCATGCTGGCGCTCGAACTCCACCAAAAGGGACTCGACGACGAGGCGGCAAAATCCGCCTTGGCGGACGTGGACGACGAGGCTCTGGCGTATGAAGCCGCTCGAAAACGGGCGGCGCGGCTGCGGGGTCTGGAGTGGAGCGAGTTCAAAATAAAACTTTCCGGGTTCCTCGCCCGGCGCGGATTCTCCTATTCGGTGATTGCCCCCGCAGTCACGCGGGTATGGAACGAAACGCACGCCGAGGAACAACACTACGAAGAAGAGGACGAAACATGAATCCAGTTTTGATACTTGTAGATTTGATAGTCCTGTTCGTGGGCATTGCCGCTGGTTATTTGTTTCACCGTTATCAGATAGACCAGCAAATCAAAAACCAGCAGGATAAGGCGGATCTCATCCTGAAGGGCGCAAACGAACAGGCGCGGCTGATCGAAAGCCAGGCGCGCGAAAACGCCGTCAAAATCATTCAGGCGGCGGAGGCGGAAATCAAGGAACGCCGCATCGAACTGAACCGCGAGTCCGACCGCCTCGACAAGCGCCGCTCCGAACTCGACAGCCGCGCCGACCGCCTCGAACAGCGCGAACAGGCAGTGAACAAGCGCCAGTCGCAGATAGACCGCAAAGCCAACGAAATCGAAAAACTGCACGAAGAACAGGTGAAGCGGCTCGAACAAATCGCCCAAATGTCGCAGGAGGAAGCCCGCAAAGAACTGATGGCGGCGGTCGAAAAAGAGGCGCGCAGCGACATGGCGCGCATCATCCGCCAGATCGAGGCGGAGGCGCGGGAGGAAGGCGAAAAGCGCGCCCGCAAATTGATTGCCGACGCCATCCAGCGCGTGGCATCCGAACATGTTGCCGAAGTCACCCGCGCAGTGGTCAACCTGCCCAGCGAAGAAATGAAAGGGCGCATCGTGGGGCGCAACGGACGCAACATCAAAGCCTTCGAGCAGGCGGCTGGCGTGGATGTCATCGTGGACGACACGCCCGACTCGGTCACCATCTCCTGCTTCGACTCGGTGCGCCGCGAAATCGGCCGCCGCGCCCTCGAAAAACTGATCCTCGACGGGCGCATTCATCCCGCCCACATCGAGAAAGTGGTGCATGACGAAACCAAAGCCGTCGAGAAAATCATCAACGAAGCCGGCGAGCAAGCCGCCTTCGACGCCAACATCTCCGGGCTGCATCCCGAAGTTCTGCGCATGATGGGGCGGCTGAAATTCCGCACCTCCTACGGGCAGAACCAACTCGCCCACGCGGTGGAAGTCTCGAAACTGGCGGGCATCCTCGCCGCCGAAATCGGCGCCAACGTGGAACTTTCCAAACAGGCAGGCTTCCTGCACGACATCGGCAAAGCCATGGACCACAACCAGGAAGGCACGCACGCCATGCTGGGCGCGGAATTCTGCAAACGCTACGGGGTCCACCCCAAGGTGGTCAACGCCATCGCCGCCCACCACCATGAAGTGGAACAGGAATCCATCGAGGCGGTCATCGCCGAAGCGGCAGACGCCATCTCCGGCGCACGCCCCGGCGCACGCCGCGAAGACCTCGAAGCCTACATCAAACGCATCCGCACGCTCGAAGAACTGTCCACCTCCTTCGACGGCGTGGAACAAGCCTTTGCCATTCAGGCAGGGCGCGAAGTGCGCGTCATCGTCAAACCCGAAAAGATTGACGACCTGACCTCCGCCCGTCTCGCCCGCGACATTGCCAAGAAAATCGAAGAGACCATGCAATACCCCGGTCAAATCAAAGTGACCGTCATCCGCGAAACGCGGGCAACCGAATACGCCAAGTAAAACAATCGGGCGGACTTGAACGGTCCGCCCGTCTGTTATTTAACCCAAGTTGTGACCCTTCACCAGATGTCCTGTTTTTCGCCACGGATTACGCTGATTTTCACAGATTTGCAGAAAAAAAATCCGCGCGAATTCGTGAAATCCGTGGCTAAAGATTGGAATTTGTCTTTCCGATAAGACAAAGTGCCAACTGGAGTTATTTACAACTCCACCACGCTTGGCTTCAATCCCAACTCGTCAATCAGCCCGTTCAATTCCGCATCCGTGAGCCGCCTGCCCTTGCCGGCATAGGCGGTCAGCGCCGCTTCCATCATGTTCGTCCCAAACGAACGCCCATCCAAACGCGGCGTGGTGGTGATCACCGTCTTCACGCCGCGCGACCTGAGCAGTTCGATATTCTCTTCGGTGGTCGTGTTCGTCACCACCGTCTTACCCGACAAATTCGCCGGCATATACTTGCGCATGAACAGAAAGTCGCCCGCCAGCAAATCAGACTCCTCGAAGTATTTCACATACTTTGGCTCATGCTCCGCTCCGCCGCTTCCATAAAAAATCATGCTCATCGGAAAATAACTCACCGCCGGCAACAACACACGCAGGACGCGCTTGAAGGCGGGAATGCCATAAATGGGAATCGGAATCCCCAACGCGACCATTAAGTCTCCAAATACGGTTCTCTCTGCGACCTCGGAAATTGCCTGCGCCACCCCCAGCCGATCCACCCCCAGCGGGAGAAACGCCTGCCTGAAGCGCACCTCCCCCAGTTGCGGCTTTGCCAGTTCGAACACGCGCCGCTCGAGGGTATGCTTGAGTCCGCGCCCGTCGCAAAGCGGAGTCCTGGTCACGCCCTCCACCAGTTTGAGCGCAGCGCGCAGCGGATACTCCCGATCGTCGAGCCTCAGGTACAGATCCACGCCGCCCACACCGAAGGCATCCACCTTGCCGTCCAACTCCAAATACATCCGGTGGGCTTTGGCGGCATCGCCATCCGTGCCGATGCGCTCGACCTGCACCTCCTCCCCCTTGAAATTGACCACGACCTTTTTATCGCGCTTCGAACTCCCCAAACTGATGCTGACTGCTCGCTTCATGTTGCCCTCCTGTAAGACAAAATCAATTTTGCCCTACAAACGGATTGTTCAACTTCTCCTCACCCACTGTTGTGACCGGTCCATGCCCCGAAAGCAGACGGGTGTCATCGGGCAGGGTGAAGATTTGCCCGCGAATGCTTCTCACCAGCGCATCCCAATCGCCGCCGGGCAGGTCGGTGCGCCCGACCGAACCTGCAAAAATCAAGTCGCCGCAAAAGCAGACCTTTGCCGCGGCAGCATACAGCACGCAATGACCCGGCGTGTGTCCCGGCGTGAACCGCACTTCAAACTCGTTCGAGCCGAGTTTCATCTTCATGCCGTGGACGAAGTCAATGGTCGGTTCGGGACCGGGGTCAATGTCGAAGCCGAAGAGCGCGCCGCCGCCGCCCGCCCGCCACAACACGTGGTCGCTGGGGTGCAGCGCCACCAGCGGCAGGGGATTCAACGCATCGGCAATGGCGCCCGCGCCGCCGATGTGGTCGAAGTGCGCGTGTGTGTACCACAAGTGACCGATGCGCCAGCCGCGCTTTTGCGCCTCTTTCAAGATGAGATGACCGTCCCATGCGGGGTCAATGACGGCGGCTTCTTTGGTGTCGGGGTCGGCGACGAGGTAGGCGTTGGTCTGCGCGGGTCCGAGGGTGAAGGGAACGATTTCAAGCATGGGCAAGCCTCCTCGGGACGATCAGGCTGATTGAAATGGAAACAGCCAGAAGTCCAAGAGAGAACGGATAGATGACGGCAGGGTCAATCTTGTACATGAATCCAGCCAGCGGCGGAGTCAGAATGAAGATCACCGCGCTGACCGTCTCCATGACGCCGTAGGTCAATCCCATTTGCGATTCGTGGACGAGTTCACGCGCCTGCGCCATCGCCAGCGGACGCGCCGCGCGGAATCCGCCGAGCAGGAAGTATCCGAGCGCCAGAAGCGGCAGGCTCGTGCTGCGCCACATGAGAAAGGCAAAAGCGGCAACCAATCCCTGACCTGCGGCGTAGCCGATGTGGGGATTGAAGCGGCTGAGGAACACCGCCAGCAGAGCGTTGCCCAGCGCGCCCATCGTGAACATGATGCCCACATTGCTGAGCGAAAATCCGCGCACATCATTCACAAAGTTGGGCGTGAGGGGTTGGGCAAGGTACATGGCAAACACGGCAAACGCCACCATGCCCAGATACGCCACAAAACGCGGGTTATTCCACAAAGCGGCTGGCGGCGCGGCAGGGTCGTGACCGTCAATGGGCTGGCTTTGAATGAAGAGAATGCACAAGTTTGACAGAACGAATATGCCGGCGGCAACGAAATACACCGTCCGCAAACCGTAGTGTTCGCCAATCCAGCCGCCCGTCACGGGACCCAGTACCATGCCCGTGCTGAACGTGGCGGTGGTCAGCGAGAGCGCCGTGCCGACGCGCCACTTGCCGCGCGCCGCCGTCACATAACTGCTCAAGGGCGAAGAAACAAAGGCGGTCAAACCGTAACCCAGCATCCCCGCCACGAACAGCGGCAGATCGCGCGCCAGCGCCATCACCACCGTCGAAACCAGCCCCATGACCCACGCCGCAACGAGCAGGGGTCT
>DAOUBY010000058.1:0-11003 GCA_034432325.1 Anaerolineales bacterium | reverse complement strand
AAGAAAAACGGGATGAAATTCCCTTGTAAATCCAATTTATCTGTGTTCATCTGTGGTTAGAACATGAATTTCAAAACACTCTCTAACATTGATTATCCAGTCTGCGCGTTAGAGAACGCGCTCTATGCAAGGTTTTGCGTAAGTCCTGTCTTGAACTTACGTCAATATAAAACCATCAAAAAAATGGACAAAACCCACCTTAGAAAGGAGAGAAACATGTCCTACGCTCACCCCGAATACCTCGTGGAAACCGAATGGGTCGCCCAACACCTCAACGACCCCGCCGTCCGCATCATCGAATCGGACGAAGACCCGCTGCTCTACGCCATGGGACACAT
This sequence comes from Anaerolineales bacterium, assembly GCA_034432325.1. Taxonomy (GTDB): domain Bacteria; phylum Chloroflexota; class Anaerolineae; order Anaerolineales; family Villigracilaceae; genus Defluviilinea. The sequence continues at coordinate 10,665 of DAOUBY010000058.1, read as the reverse complement.
CCCCGGCGCCGTGCAGGTGGACTGGTTCACCACCCTCCAGCATCCCCTGCGCCGCGACTTCCTCACCAGAGAACAATTCGAAGAGGTCTGCTCCAGCCTGGGCATCGCCAACGACACCACCCTCGTCTTCTACGGCGACAAATCCAACTGGTTCGCCTGCTACGCCCTCTGGCTCTTCCAATACTACGGCCACCAAAACGTCAAAATCATGAACGGCGGACGCCTCAAATGGGAACAGGAAAAACGCCCCCTCGTCAAAGACGTTCCCTCCTACCCGCGCACAACCTACAAAGCCAAAGAACCAGATAAATCCATCCGCGCCTTCCGCGACGAAGTGCTCAAACAAAGCGCTGAACGCAAGCCCCTCGTGGACGTGCGCTCCCCGAAGGAATACACCGGCGAACTCCTGCACATGCCCAACTACCCCCAGGAAGGCGCCACCCGCGGCGGACACATCCCCGGCGCCGTCAACATCCCCTGGGCAATGGCAGTCAACGAAGCCGACAGCACCTTCAAATCTGCCGGCGAACTCCGCGCCCTCTACGAAGGAAAAGGCATCAAAGCAGACGAAGAAGTCATCGCCTACTGCCGCATCGGCGAACGCTCCTCGCTTACCTGGTTCGTGCTCAAATACCTGCTCGGCTACCCAAACGTCAAAAACTACGACGGCTCTTGGACCGAATGGGGCAACCTCGTTGACGCGCCGATAGAGAAGTAACATCTGCTGCGGAGTCGCTGAGACACAGAGAAAGAAAAAAAACTCGTTGCACGCAAAAGATGTCAGGCGGGAGCGTAAGAGACGCTCTCTAGCGTCGAGCAATGATAACCTTTGCATGCAAACAAAAACTCTGCGGCTCCGTATCTCATTGGCTCAATCCTTATGAGAGCGTTCTGAAATTCATGTTCTAACCACGGATGAACACAGATAAATTGGATTTACAAGGTAATTTCATCCCATTTTTCTTTAGAATCAGCGTTCATCCGTGTTCATCTGCGGTAAATCCCAATTTATAAAACACTCTCCTTATGTCAAACCTGCCACCCAAACTCCAGGAAATCGTGGACGACTTCGCCGCCATGACCCGCGAGGAAAAACTCGAAACCCTCATCGCCTACGCCGAGACCTTCCCGCCTCTGCCCGAACGCCTCCAAGACGCCCGCTCCAAAATGGAACCCGTCCCCGAGTGCATGACCCCCGTCTTCCTCTTCGGCGAGCGCCAGCCCGACGGCGGCGTCCTCTTCCACATGGACATCCCTCCGCAATCCCCCACCGTCCGCGGGCTTGCCACCATCCTCGCCAACGGACTCAACGGATGCCAGCCCGAAGAAATCCTCAGCGTCCCCGCCGACTTCTTCCTGCCCATGAACCTGCACGAGGCCGTCTCCCAACAGCGGCTCAACGGTTTTGCCGGCGTCCTGGCGCACATGAAAAGCGTTGCCCTGAAAATGCTCGAGGGAAAACTTTAAGAAATTCACCTCTTGTCAAAATTCGTACTTTCAGTAAAATATGCACAGTTCACCCCGACCTGCCCCCCTCAGGCCGGGGTGAACTACTTAATCGAGTTTTGAGTACAATCACGCCATGAAACTCAGACGTTTCCTGCCCCTCCTGCTGATTTTGACCGCAACCGCCTGCACGCTGGGGACTGCCCTGCAAACGCCCGCCTCTCCCTCACCCGAACCTGCCGCCGCATCCCCCAGCCTCCTCCACACTGAAACCTCTACCCCCCTCCCCCTCACCGACACCCCATCCCCCACACCGACATTCACCCCGCCCCCCACCGAAACGCCGACCCTTACCCCCATCCCCACCGTCGAAAACCTCAAAGCCCGTGTCACCGCAGACAAGTTGAGCTGCCGCTACGGACCCGGCGCGGAATACCTCTACCTCTTTGCCCTGAACGGCGGCGCCAACATCAAACTGGTGGGGCGCACCGACGCCAACAACTGGGTGCTGGTGGAAAACTCCCCTTACCGCTGCTGGGTCAATGCCAAATTCCTCGACATCCAGGGCAACCCCAAAGCCCTCCCCATCCTCTACCCCGGCTTGAAGTTGATCGTCTCGCCGTACTACCCCGGTCCGAGTTGGGCAAAAGCAACTCGAAACGGGAACAAGGTCGAGATTACATGGGAGGCGGTGCCCATCAGCCCGGGCAAATACGCAGACGAGTTCATGCATCAATACATCGTCGAAGTCTGGCGCTGTGAAGCGGGGGAAATTATCTTCGAAACGCTTGGCACGAACTTTCCGTTCATCACTGTGGAGAACGACGAGCCCGGTTGCAGCGTCCCCTCGCATGGACGCGTCTTCGTGCAGGAAAAGCACGGCTACGGCGGACCCGTGGAAATTCCCTGGCCTCCTCCGCTCGACAGTTCCGCTTCTACGTCCGTTCCAACGCCCTGACGTGAAACGATTTGCGGTGAATCGGCGAAAGCCCCAGCCGCTCCATCGCAGACCGATGTGACTGTGTGCCGTACCCTTTGTTTTTTCCCAGCCCATAGCCGGGATATTGCGCATCCAGTTCGCACATGAGGGCGTCGCGTTCGGTTTTGGCGAGGATGGAGGCGCAGGCGATGCTCAAACAGCGCGCGTCGCCTTTGACGAGGGAGGTTTGAGGAACGTCAATTTGGGGGAGTTCGAGGCGGAAGTCGGTCAGCAGGTATTGAGGAGCGATGGCGATCTGATGCAGGGCGCGGATGGCGGCAAGCCGCACAGCGCGGACAATGCCTTGCTGGTCTATCTCTTCGGCGGAGGCGAACCCCACCGCCCAGCCGAGGGCAACGTCGCGGATGCGCGGTGCGAGCGAGTCGCGCTCGAGGGGAGTCATCTGCTTGGAGTCGCGCGCCCCGCTCAAGGTCGAGGAAAGAAGCGGCGGGTCGTTGGGCAGTATCACCGCGCCGACGGCAACCGGTCCCGCCAGCGATCCGCGCCCGGCTTCGTCCAATCCTGCAATGTGGAGCAGTCCGTTTTGCCAGAGTTCCTTCTCGAAGGCGAGACTGGGATCGGCGCGCATGGTCAATCATACAGCCCGCGGCGGGCGTTGGCGTGAATGCGGAAGATGTCTTGGATCATGCGCAGGGCGTCGCGCAGGGCGCTGACTTTCGTATCGGAATGGTAGTACCAGTGGATGGGGACTTCGTGAATGCGGTAGCCGCGCCGCCGCGCAATGTAGAGCAGTTCGATGTCGAACGACCAGCCGGACAGGGTTTGCCGGCGGAAGATGTCTTCTGCTGCGCCGGCGCGGAAGCATTTGAAGCCGCATTGGGTGTCGTTCAAGCCCGGCAGGATGAGCGCCTGGATGATGAAGTTGATGCCGCGCCCGCCCAAGTGACGATAGGGGGGTTCGTTGTAGCGCACCGCGCCCTTCGCCTCGCGCGAGGCAATGGCGATGTCGAACGCCTCGAGCGCCGGAGGGAGGAACTTGACGATTTCTTCCACCGGCATGGAAAGGTCGGCGTCGCACATGAAGCGGTATTCGCCGCGGGCTTCGAGCATGCCGCGCCGCACCGCCGCGCCCTTGCCGCGCTCGCTTTGAATCACGCGCAGGGTTTCATGCTTTCGTGCAAATTCCTGCGCAATTTCGAGCGTGCGGTCTGAACTGCCGTTCTCGACGACGATGACCTCGGAGGTGAACGCCTGCAGCGCCAGAAACCGAAGCACCTGCTCCAGCGAAGCAGGCAGGCGGTTTTCTTCGTTGTGCGCCGGAATGACGACGGATAAGAAAGTGGTCAAATTATTCCTGTGGAACGAACTGAGGTTAGAAGACCGGCACGTTTTCCAGTTCGTCGCGGTCTGCCTCTTGGCGGGTGGAGAGGAACTCTTTGCCGTCGCGTTTTACAACCAGCACGGGTTTCCCCACCTCGAACGTACCGCCCCAGAACTCCTTGCGCGAACCGGTCACGAACTTCTTCCCATTCTTCAGGCGTTCCAACAGGTCTTTGCGTTCGATCAAAACACGATCCGAAAACGACGCCCCCCGGCGTTCATAGGCGCGCACCAGGGCAATTTGTCCATTCTTGAAATGGACGGCTTCGATGACTCCATCAAACTTTTGTGCCATATTGGTCTCCGTGCGAATTTTAGCATTAAACAACAAAGACACAAAAAAACACTGTGTGTTCTCCGTGTCTCTGCCGTCGGTCGTTGGTCGGGGCGGGCGGATTTGAACCGCCGGCTTTGGCGCTCCAGCGCCACGCACTAACCGGGTGTTATTTTGCCAATATCAAAAAGATAACGCGCAATGCCGCGCGCTTTGATTCTACGCTCATGCAGCATTGCCTCCGAACGCGTCGGAAATTCCTCTACGTGAATCAAACGCCAGGGAATGCCTGCCCGCGTGGATTTTGACTTGCCTGCATTATGTTCGTTCAAGCGTTTTTCAATATCTTGCGTTGAACCAACATAATAGCAGTGCAAACGCTCGCTCCGGAGAATATATGTGTAAAACAAGTCGGGGCGGGCGGATTTGAACCGCCGGCTTCTTGCTCCCAAAGCAAGCGCGCTAACCGGACTGCGCTACGCCCCGAAAAATAAATTTGTAACCGTTCAACCCCACCGACCTTGGCGCTCCAGCGCCACGCGCTAACCGATGGCGCCAGGGCGCCACTACGCCCCGATGAAAATTGTGCGGCGAGTATAATGCTTGGGATGAGCAACCGTCAAGCGATAACACAGACCGCCATCCTGCTCACGCTTCTCGCCGGGCTGACAGCCTGTTCCCCCTCCGCACTGCCTCTCCCCACTCCCACGCCTCGTCCTCCCACCTCCACCCCCGAACCGACCTTCACCTTCACCCCCTCTCCTCCCACCGACACCCCGCCCCCCGCCCCGCCCGCCTGCCTCTCCCAGCCGGGGCGCATCGAGGAGGGACTGCTCGATTCCACCAACCCGCCTCAGGCATACTTCATCTATCTCCCGCCCTGCTACACCGAAAACACCGACCAGCGTTACCCCGTCCTCTACCTCCTGCACGGACAAACCTACACCGCCGACCAGTGGATTCGCCTTGGCGCAGCCGACGCACTCGATACCCTCATCCTCTCCGGCGAAGCCCAACCCTTCCTCATCGTCTTCCCCGACGACCGCTACTGGAACCTCCCGCCCGGCGCCGGCTTCGGTCAACGGCTGGTCGAAGACCTCATCCCCTACATTGACGCCACCTACCGCACCCTGTCAGACCGCACCCACCGCGCCATCGGCGGTCTCTCCCGGGGCGGCGGCTGGGCGCTCCGCCTCGGCTTCACCCGCTGGGACCTGTTCAGCATCATCGGCTTGCACTCCCCCGCCGTCTTCCAGGGCGACGCGCCGCAAATCGCCCGCTGGCTCGCCGGCATCCCCTCCGCCTACCGTCCCAGCGTCTTTTTGGACATCGGCGACAAAGACCAGGAATGGAGAATGGCAGTCAGCCTCGAAGAGCAATTCAACGCAAGCGGGCTCATCCACGAGTGGCGGCTCTACAGCGGCGCACACACCGAGGAATACTGGTCTGCCCATGTTCAGGAATACATCCACTGGTACGCCGAACAATGGCAGGACCTGCCGCAGCCATGAGGGAATCACACTATAATCCCCCTCCAGGAGACTCCCATGACTTTCACCTTCCATCGCATCCCCGTCGGAATTTGCAATTGCTACCTCCTGCGCGGCGAGCGCACCCTCCTCATTGACGGCGGCGCGCAGGGCGGCATACGCGCCTTCCTGCGCGGCATGGACCGCCTGCGCCTCGACCCAAAGGAAATCTCCCTCATCCTCCTCACCCACGGGCACTGGGACCACATCGGCGCCCTGCATCCCATTCAGCAAATCAGCGGCGCAAAAGTCGCCGTCCATCACCGCGACCAGCCCTGGGTCGAGAGCGGAGCGCCGCCCTTTCCCCCCGGCGTCAACGCCTACGGACGCGCCATGAGCGCCCTCGCCAAAACCCTCCTCCATCCCCAACTCCCCTCCGTCAAAGCCGACCTCGTCCTCGGCGACGAGGGCATGTCGCTCGCCGAATACGGCATCCCCGGCAAAGTCGTGTACACCCCCGGTCACTCGATGGGGCACGTCAGCATCCTGCTCGAAACAGGCGAAGCCTTCGTCGGCGACATGGCAATGAACGACTGGTACCTGCGCCTCACTCCGGGGCTTCCCATCCTCGCCGAAGACATCGGCATGGTCGTTGAAAGCTGGAAGAAAATCCTGCCGCTGGGAATCAAACGCATCTACCCCGCCCACGGCATGGACTTCCCCGTCGAAGTGATGCAGCAGGAAATTGCCGACTTCGACCGCCTCCACCCCCGCCGATAGCGGATTCTGTTTCGAGAAAGCGCATCTCAGGCGACGGCTCCCCCCGCCGCCTTTTTTGTTTGCGCGGCGCAGCAGACGTTCTCTACGCTGAAATTCATGTTCTAACCACAGATGAACACCGATAAATTGGATTTACAAGCTGACGTTACGCAGTTCATTCGTGCCGCGACACATCATCCCCGAATGGGGATTCATGTCGCCTGAAACCGCGAGATACCCTTCGGCAGGCTCACCTGTGCCTGCGGCACTGGCGCAGACAGGGCGAGAATCTCACGCCACCGCGTAAGGTGAGTACAAGGTAATTTCAGCGCGTTTTTCATCAGAATCAGTGTTCATCCGCGTTCATCTGCGGTGAATACGGATGTGCATCAGAACGATTCTTTTGATGACCTTTCAGACCGTCTGAGAACGCAACCTGCTCAAAGTTACAAAAACGGGGAACAAATTGACAATTTAGACCGTCTTGGTTATAATAAAAGTGATAAATTTCACAATAGAGGCCGTGTGCAAGAGACGCCCGCCAGAGACAAGGGCTCCCCCGCTGTGCCTTCGGAACTTCAGAAAGAAGGAAACTATGAACGTCAGACAACTCCCCCACGTCGTCATCGTCGGCGCCGGCTTTGCCGGGCTGACCGCCGCCAAACGGCTCAAGAACGCCCCCGTCCGCATCACGCTCGTGGACCGCAACAACTACCACCTCTTTCAGCCTTTGCTCTATCAGGTCGCCATTGCGGGACTCGTCCCCGCGCAGATTGCCTACCCCGTGCGCACCATCTTCCGCCGGCAGAAGAACCTGACCTTCCAGATGGGCGAAGTGACCTCCGTCAACTTTCAGGAAAAGTACGTCAAATTGAACGGCTCGGTCATTGCCTACGATTACCTCATCCTTGCCGTAGGCGGCGAGACGGAGTTCTTCGGCATGGACTCGGTGCGGGAGCACGGCTTTCAAATCAAAGATATCGAGAGCGCGGTCGCCACACGTAATCACCTGCTGAAGATGTTCGAGAAAGCCAGCCGCGAGGCAGACCCCGAAAAACGCCGCGCCATGCTCACCTTCGTGGTGGTGGGCGGCGGACCGACTGGCGTGGAAACTTCCGGCGCGCTGGCGGAGTTGATCTCGCACGTGATGCGGAAGGAATATCCCGAACTGGATATCGGCGAGGCGCGGGTGCTTCTGCTGGAGGCGGGGAACGCGCTCATCGCCAGTTACCCCGATGAGTTGCGCCGGGCAACGCTCCGCTTGCTGCAGAAGAAGAATGTGGAGGTTCGATTTGGGGCGAGGCTCACCGATTACAACGGTCAACGCGTTTTGCTCGCCGGCGGCGCGGAGATTCCAACCCATACGCTGATCTGGACGGCGGGCGTGAGAGCGGCTCGGATTGCGGAGAGGCTTGGGGCGGCGGCGGCAGGTTCAGGTCGGGTGAGAAGCGAGGCGACGCTGCAGTTGCCGGGTCACCCCGAGGTGTACGTCACCGGCGATGCGGCATATCTCGAAAACGGAAACGGTCAGCCGCTTCCCATGCTTTCGACGGTGGCAATTCAGCAGGGAAAAGCGGCGGCGGAGAACATCCTGCGCGCCATTCAGGGCAGGGAGCAAACGCCGTTTCAGTACAAAGACCCCGGTCTGCTTGCAACGATTGGGCGTAACGCGGCAGTGGCGCGGATTTGGGGGCTGTCGTTCAGCGGGTTTCCCGCCTGGCTGATTTGGGTGGTGCTGCACATCTATCGCATCATCGGTTTTCGCAACCGGCTGGTGGTGCTGATCAACTGGGCGTGGGATTATTTCTTCTACGATAATCAGGTGCGCTTGATTACACGGGAATGACGCCCGGCAGTTGCGCAGCGGCGTAGGCGGCGAACAACCCAAAGGCGTTGACCAGCACGTGCAGGAAAATGGGGACCCAAACCGAGTTGGTGCGGTGATACATGTAGGCGAGCAGAAAGCCAAGAATGGCGGTCGGGAGGAAGGCGGCGGGGTCGAGGTGCGCTGCGCCGAAGATGAGCGAACTCAACAGCGCGCCCTTGACCCAGCCATATTGCTGACGAAAACCCTGAAAGAGAAAGCCGCGAAAGAAGAGTTCCTCCACCATCGGCGCAAAAATCACCCCCACAAGCATGAACCAGAACGGTGAGTCGAGTTGGGAGAACAGTTCCAGCACGCGGACGCCCTGCGGAGCCACGCCCAACAGTGTGAGGATGACGTTGTGCGCCAGGATGAACAGATAAGCGACGGGCAAAAGTCCGCACCCCATGCCGAGCATATTCCACTTGAACCTGCCGAAGCCGAGCGCAGCAGGATGAATGCGCCGGTACGCAAAGATCACAATCAGCGGCAGGAGATACGCCAGTTGAATCAGGATCAGCCCGGCGTTTTGGGCGAGGCGCGCGCCAAGTCCCTGCGAGACGGATGCCAGCAAAGAAAGGTCAACGAGCGCCAGCAGGAAGATGCCAATCCAGTGATCAAGGGGTTTCCAGGGGACGGAGTACTCCGCTTCTTTCTCCGCCGACAGTTGTTTCTGTTCCATCAGTCTTCTCCCATCTCGCGATAGATGAACCACTGCCCTTTGCGCTTGTCCACGTTCTTCATGGCTCTGTCGTAGTAGATGTCGAAAATGCGCCCTGCTTCCACACGGACGCGGAAGTAGAACCTGCCGACGTTCAACGATCCGCGCGAGGCGGCGGCTGCCGCATGGGCAGGGCGCATATTTTGAGCCATCCTGCCGCGGCGTTTGAAGTCGTTCCACGAGGAGAGCATCTCGGTGATGCGGTAGGTTTCGCCCTCCCAGAGAAATCCATTGGGGCAGTCGGGCGTCTTCTCGCGGGCGGGAGGGGTATCGAAGAGCGGTTGAATCGGCTGGTCGAGGAAGCGAACAGGGATGAGGTTCATCGAATGAAGCGGGTATAATCTTACCCCAGAAAGGCAAGCGATGATCAAACTTTACCGCGACTCACACAACCCGCAAGCCGACGCCATCGAAGCCGAGTTCCGCGATCTGGCGCTCGGCTATGAGCGCGTGGTGATTGGAAGGGCGGAAGCCGTAAATCTGTTTGGAGAGGGAACCATCCTGCCGGTGCTGACCGACAACGAAAGAGTGGTCAGCGGCGCGGACATCCCTGCCTACCTGCGGGAACTGGCAAAACTATGGCGCGACTGGCAGTTGTTTCAGGGCGATTACTGCTACGTGGACGACGACGGGGAAGTGTGTTGACCATGCCCAATTCCGAATCGTTCCGGGCGTTGTTCCGTCCCGCCGCCACTGCCGACATGTTATCGCTGTTTCAATCGCTGGTGGAGGCGGGCGAAATCGGTCCGCAGGAGGCGCTTGCGCTGGCTGGCGCGATTCATGCCGGGCTGAGAAAGCCGCAGAGAACGAACGGCGCGGCATACGCGCGGTATGCGCAAATGATGGCTTTTTTGAAGCATCGTCTCCCCGAAGTCCATCGGCATGTCATTGCCAACTGGCATCTGCCCGAAGTTCGCCCATCCCCGCCAAAGAGAACTTACACCGATTCGCTGTTCGACGACACCGCCGTAATGCCCGTGCCGGGAACAAAAACGCGCAAAAAAGAACTTGACGGCTCGACCGGCGCCGAGGGGGATTAGCCGCGCACGAAGTAAATAATGGAAACGATGACGCCAATGGTCACCACCGTCCACCTCAGGGTGGACGGTTTGATCCTGCCTGCCAGTCTTCCTCCCAGCCAGCCGCCGGCGAGCGCGCCGATTGCCATCACCAGCGCGGCAGACCAGAGCACCCGCCCGGAAAAGAGGAAATACACCGCAGCGGCGATATTGACCGAGAAAGCCACCGCCTGTTTGAGCGCGTTGAGACGCGTGAGCGTGTCTTCGAGGGTCAAGCCCAGCGCCGAGAGCACGATCACGCTCAACCCTGCGCCAAAATACCCGCCATAGACCGATGCAAGGGTGACGGGAAGCCAGGTGATCTTTTCCAATTGTTTTCCCTGCCCGGAGGTCATCCGCCGCGTCAGCCACGCGCGGACAGGGTCTTGAACCGCCAGCAAGCCGGAAGCCAGCAAAATGAGGTAGGGCACCAGATCGCGAAAGAGTTTTTCTCCCGTTTGCAAAAGCAGCCAGCCGCCGAGCAAGCCGCCAACGATACTGGCAGGTACAATGAGCCATAATCTGCTCTTTTGCCCTTTCAAGTCGGTCCATTGCGCCAGAGTCCCGCCAAAGTAACCGGGGCAGAGCGCGACGGTGTTGGTCACATTGGCAGAGACGGCAGGAACGCCGAGGAAGGTCAGCGCGGGAAAGGTGATGAGCGTGCCGCCGCCCGCCAGAGCGTTGACCGCTCCAGCCGCCAGGGCAGCGAAGGCTATGAGGATGTATTGGAGAGGGGTAAGCATATCGGTTTTTT
>DAOUBY010000057.1:0-3093 GCA_034432325.1 Anaerolineales bacterium | reverse complement strand
CCCCGCCCGAGCGTTTCAACGCCCGAACGAACGCCCGCGGAAGGGTGAACGCGCCGCCCTGCGGATAGTAGCCGCCCTCCAGGTAGTGATGAGTGATGCCCGCGTGCATGAACGCGCTGACCTGGGACGGCGGCAGCCCGTGATCGCCCGATTGACCCGCCAGCACGCCGCGCAGCACGGGGTCGCTGACGTGGGCGTTGATGAGGTCCGCGCCCGTCGCCCGCACCCACTTGAGGACGTTTCCCGCGCCCTTCGCCGCCGCCAGCGGATTGCTCAGCCTGCCGAGGCTGCGCAGACCGTCCATCATGGCGGTCAGGTCGCGGAAGTAACCGTCAATCCCCGCCGCCTCGTGCGGGAAGCCGCTCTTCAGCCGCTCGATGAGATTCTCTTTGCCCTTGGGGAAATCCACACGCTTCTCGCCGACGACGATGTGGTCGTAGCCGTCGGGGTTGAGTTCGCAGAAGACCAAATCCTGCGAGACGCCCAGCCCGTCGTAGATGCGCCGCAGACCGCCGCCCTCCTGCAGGTCGCCGATGTAGTGGACGCCGGGGCTGAAGCGGTAGCCGTTGAGCGTGAACGAATGCGTCCACCCGCCGGGGCGGTCGTGCTGTTCGAGGACGAGCACGCGCTTGCCAGCCTGCGCCAGCGCGACGGCGGCAGTCAGCCCGCCCGCGCCCGAGCCGATGACGAGGATGTCGTAGTCTGTCATGAGGAATTCCTCCGTTTGTTGATGGTATCTCGATTTTTGTGTAGATCGGCACGAGATTTTGCTCGAAAGTCAGGAGACTTTCGACTCCGTTGCTGGAGTGGGCGAAAAGGCTCGGTGAGAAGGGACAATTATCGGCGGAGTCGGAGGCGGGCGCGTTCAGTCGTCCTGGGCTTTGAGGGTGAGGTCCACCAAATTCCCCAGAATGCCGATGGGCAGAGAGACGGCAAGCGCCGTCAGCGCCACCTGAGTCAGGGACCAGGCGTAGTCGTAGCGGAAGAGGGGCGTCAGTTGTTCGGGGGCTGAGGCGAAACGAATGTGAATCCACCACCCTGCCAGGATGACGCCGAAAACGGCGAGGCTGGTGATGAAGGCGCGCAAGGGGTAAAAGCGGATAAGGCTTGCAACGGCAAACGCCAGGGCAATGATGAGACAGCCGCCGCCGAGGAGGAAGCCCTGCGGCGGCGTTCGCAGAAAGAGGGTGTGAAAGACAAAGAGGGCAAGGTTCATGAGCAGGGCGCCGGCGAGGACGCCGGTGAGGAGGCGCGGGAGGAGGCGGGAGGTGCGAAAGCGTTCCACCGCGGTGCGGGTCAGGAAGATGCCCAAGCCGAAGAGGATGCCGGTAATCAGTCCGCGCTCGAGGGAGAGGGTGAGGCGGGCGCTGTCGAACAGGCTGGTGAGGTTGATGGTGAGGTACACCTGGGCGGCAACGCCAAAGGATGCGCCGAGAAATGCCGCAAAGTATGCGCCCACCAGGCTGACCGGTTTTTGAATCAGGCGCTGGAAGATCCATTCGAGGGAGAGGCGCAGGCGGATGCCGCCGCGCACAAAGGAGGGCAGGTTCCCTGCCGTTTGCTGGACGATGAGGAGGGCGTCCACGCTGCGGCTGTTGTCATGATGGTTGGTGATGACGCGCACTGCCGGGGCGGCGCGCAGGTGACCGATGAGTTCGGCGGCGGCGTCGCCGCTGTCCGAGTCTTCGAGCGCCAGGTCGCCGAGATGTTGGATCTGGTCGGCGTTCAGGGGCAGTCGTTTTTCGTTCCAAGTCCGCGAGGGATGTGTGAGCGCGCGGATGCTTTGCAGGATGCGGCGGCGCAGGCTCGAGTCGACGGTGCGGATGCCGAGGTCGAAGAGGGACATGATGACGCTCTCGGGCAAGCCTTTCGAAAAGGCGCGGATTTCCATGTCGGCGGTGAGGTGGCGGAGGATGCGCGCGGTGATGGCGTCGGTTTCGCGGCGGAGGAGCAGGGAGGCAACGGCAAGCCGTTCGTGCGGGTCGCTGACCGCCGACCACCAGTAGTCGTCCTGATAGCCGTAGGTCAGCGCCTGGGCGAGCAGGAAGCCGCCGAAGACTTGATGTTCGATATTGCTTCGTTCGAGGTCCGCCAGGGCGAAGCGGGTGAGACCGAGGTTGTACATGCCGTCCGACGATTTCCATTGCGCCAGCCCCTGCCAGAGCAGTTGTTCCACGTCCTTTCGATGCGCCTCCGTTTCGTCGTAGCCGCTGTCGTCGAAGGGCTGGTAGGGAACGCCGAAGAGGTAGCAGATTGCGCGCATGATCTCCCCTGCCGAGCGGGGGCGCAGGTTGGGGTCGGCGGAGGTGACGCGGCGCAGGACGTCTGCCAGGCGGGGCGGCAGGGAGGCGTTCACTTCGCGCGGGTCGGGCAATTCGGCGTTGGAGTGGAGTTGTTCCATGCCCAGTTGTTTGCGTCCGTTCCAGGGCAGTTGCCCGGTGAACAACTCGAAGAGCAGGATGCCGAAACTGAAGATGTCGGATTTGGGGGTGATTTCTTTCAGGCGGTTTTGTTCGGGAGGGGCATACGGCGGGGTGCCATGCCCGGTGTGAAAAGCCAGGGTGGAGGTCGAGACGACGCGCGCCAGTCCGAAGTCGGAGAGATAGGCGTGGCTGCTCAGGTTGAGCAGAATGTTCGAGGATTTGAGGTCGCGGTGGATGACGCCCCTGGCGTGGAGGAAATCCAGCGCGGAGGCGATTTGCAAGCCGTAGTGCAGCGCTTCTTCCACAGACGGGGGGCTGGACCTGATCTTCTGCGTGAGCGTCCCCCCGGGGATGAACGGGCTGACGGCAAAGCGTTTGCCGCTTTCCACGCCGAATTCGCGGAAGGGCAGGATGTGAGGGTGGCGCAGGTGAATGAGTTGTTCCTGCTGATGGGCGGTACGCTCGTCCTCGAGTTGGGCTTCGTCGGACTCGAGGATTTCGTTGAACTTGACGGCGTAGATGCGCTTCTCGAGCGGGTCCAACGCCGACCAGACCACGCCCTGCCCGCCGATGCCAATCTGCTCGAGCAGGGTGTACCGGCGAAAAGAGGCGCCGGGTACCAGTGTACTGAACAGCGGGCGGGCGGGGGTTGTCATGTTGAGGGAAAAGC
>DAOUBY010000056.1:0-77114 GCA_034432325.1 Anaerolineales bacterium | reverse complement strand
GTACAAATCCTTATGTTCCCTGGAATCCAATAGGAGCAATTGTTGGTCCGCTGGGAGTCATTGCGCTGGTCTTTGGCAGGAGGAAGAAGGGAAGCAAGGCTGGAACGTTTCTGGTGGCGCTGCTGGTGGTGGGGTCCGTGGGGGTGACGCTGGCGGGGTGCCAATTTACAACGAATGGATATGATGTAACAGTTACACAATCTCCAGCTCAGCCGAACACTTATACGGTTACACTGACACCTAAGACAACGCCAAGTTCAACCCCTGCGCCTACCGACACACCCCTGCCAACGATTACTGTAACTTGTACAGTGACGCCGATACCAACTGACAATCTTGACCTTTATTTTGCCAGCCTCCCTGAGCCATATGCAAAAATGCCAGGGAAAATGGCAATTAGCCAACGCGGCATAGATTTCATCAAGTTTTGGGAGAACTTTGAACCAAGTATGTATAATGATGGCGAGGTGCCTGGTACCGCACTTTATTACAACAGAACAGGAGAAGGCGAAGGTCATTGCACTATTGGATACGGCCACTTGGTACATCGAAAATCATGCAACCGTAAGGAATACGGTTCGATTGAGAAATATTTCGAAAATGGAATAGAAGAGCCGGACGCATATAAACTGCTAGTGAACATTGATATACCAGCTGCAGAAAGATACATTCGCGAGAATGTGAAAGTAAAGCTTACCCAATCTCAGTACGATGCTTTAGTCAGCTTAGTATTCAACTGGGGTGGAGATAAATTCCTTGCGTCTGAAACGAAATTACCGCTATTGAATAGCGGGCAATATGTGGCGACGGCGAACGATATTATTCGAGGACCTATAGAATCAGACGGAAAAATACTAGACAGTCTGAAGAGGCGTCGCAAGGCAGAAGCAGAGATGTTTCTAGAGTTAGTGAATATGCCGTAACTCAACCCTCATGCCCACAGGAGAACCAGAGGAGATCTAGTAATGTCAAAAATTTATATAGTTATAGCATCCGCGCTTGTTCTACTACTAGTGCTTGCGGGATGTAGGATTAATGTGCCAAACAATCGAGGCGTACCTATTTCAACGTTGAGTCCGTTGTCAACATCGGAGACATCTTCTCCCGCAGCACAACCTTTTGTGCGTGATACTGCCACTCTTGATTTAGTTACACCTCTTCCGAGTCAATTGTGTGATCGAGTCCCGGAACCACAATTTAGCAATTCAAGTAACAACTCGAATAATATTTTTTTATCTGGGACATTGTACCTCTGCTGGTACACAGAAGATTCTTTTGACATGGATAGCGGCGCTTTGGGTCATACAGACCCTTTTGGCAATATGGACACTACACTGACCGATGTCGAACTAGGAGTTACGAGGGCAACCTTAGATGGGTCTATTACTTATAATTTACTAGGAGTCAACGGTGCTTACATAACCAAATCTGACATGGAGACCCCTGTCATTGAGTACTGCCGAGAGAAAACATCGGACCCTACACTTGGCGGTGGAATCTTGTTGGGTGTGACCAATATGGTTGGTTGTGTTCTAACAAACGAGGGACGATTGGGTTATATAAGGATTGAGAGTATGGATCAACTTGGAACAGAAAGTCTTGAAATATCCTTTGTTACATGGAACAAATAAAATTGACGAACGATAGAATAGAAATTGTATATAGGTGAGTTTCACAAGCCGCATGGACGCGGCGGGTGTCATCGCTTACTATGTGATGGATGGCGATAGACCTCTCACGGCCGAATCAAACGGCAACACCACCTTCTACCTCTATGGACTTGGCGCAATCGGTGAGAAAACCACTGCCTGGAATTTCTCCCTGCCCGATGGAACCAATACGCCGCGCCAACTGTCTGATAACAGTGGTGACATTACTCTCACTTCACGTTACACCCCTTGGGGTGATACACTCGACACCTACGGCACAGGCAACTTCACCTTCGGCTACTTCGGCGGCGTCATGGATGCCGCGACCGGATTGCTGTACGTGGGCAACGGGCAGTATTATGATCCGCAGACTGGTAGATTCCTCACTCGCGATGCGAAGCCAAACCAATCTAATCCCTACGTGCCGTGGAATCCCATTGGCGCGATCGTTGGTCCGCTGGGGGTCATTGCGCTGGTCTTTGGCAGGAGGAAGAAGGGCAGCAAGGCTGGGACGTTCCTGGTGTTGGCGCTGGTGGCGGGGTCCGTGGGGATGACGCTGGCGGGGTGTGCGGATTTCGTGTCCCTCGATGGGAGAAACGCGGACAAAAAAAGACACCTCCAAACGGAAGTGTCTCCCAATCTGTCGGGGTGCGCGGATTTGAACCGCGGACCTCACGGACCCGAACTGTGAAAATTAATGCCCCAGCCAGCACGTCACCGGCGAGGCTACCGCGTGGTCGCGGTCAAGGTCAATTTGCGAAATAGCAAGGTATCGCTTCACCATGTCGAGAGTGGTATGCCCTAGGATGCGCTGTAATGAGTAGATGTTTCCTCCGTTCCGCAGAAATTGAATCGCAAACGTGTGCCGAAATCGGTGCGGATATACATGCCCAATGCCAGCCTGTTTGCCAATTTTTTCCAGAATGCTTCCCAGCCGTATACGGTTTATTGGGCGGTGGTTGTTCATTGTAACGAAAACCCATTCTGATTTTCCTCCCCGCTGTTTCAGGTAATCCTGAATTGCCGCGAGCGTCATTTGAGAAATCGGTATATGGCGTTCTTTTTTCCCTTTGCCGAATACCATGATGTGCATTGTCACCTGATTGATGTCCTGGATTCTCAATCCACACAATTCACTCGCCCGCACACCCGTATCGAGCAGGACATACAAAATTGCCTTGTTACGCAAGGCAACAATCGGATTGTTTGTTTTAGTCACCTGGTCCAGTAACGCAAGAATTTCAACCCGGTTGAACGGAACAACTTCTTTCTTCTCGACAATCGGCGGGCGGATGGAACGGATGAGGTTTTCTTCGCACAGTCCCTCTTGTTTTGCCCACTGCCAGAGCGCGGACAAATCGGTGTGGTAATTGCGGAGCGTTTTCGCAGACACTGGTTGTTGGTCGAAAAACTCAACAATCCGACTGCGGGTAATTTCTCGAAATTCGACATCCCCCAGGAAGTTCACCAGTTTGGTAAACGTCACGCGGTAATCGCGCAGTGTGTTCGGTGAATAACGTGCCGCGCTCCGTTCAAGTAAGAAGGTTTCGGTGATGGTAGATAGCAACATTGATCTGCCTCCGTAGGATATGATGAATTTTGGCAGACGCAATTGTATTGACGCGAGGCAGACAGAAATTCAAGATCTATTGCCTTTTTTGCTTAAAAAATAAAAGCCTGACCGAGTAGATCAGGCTTTTTGAAGCGGCTACGATCCTGCTAGCCACTGAGTAATGACCTCATTGGCACGAGAATTCGGTTGATCTTCACGCCGCGCTTCACACCTTGGGCACACATCCTCGCCGGCTGGATGGATGTAGCGTTCATCGCATTCACAATCCCAAAAAAGAGGAGTGGTGCGTATGTCACCGTGAATCTCAATCAAATCGTTGTTCATACCTCACACTGCCTTTCTTTGTTGCGCCAAGCGCTGGCGCTTGGCGCTGATGCGCGCGCGATTTTGCCAGTAGTGGCTTTTACCGCCGGCTACACATTGCCACCCCGCGCCGCGGTGACGCGAGCTCAAAGACGCATCGTACTGCACTTCTTGCCCGCACACCGGACATTTTGCCGGAGGGACAGGGTAGTAGCCATAAGGGGGGCGGTCGGCGCGTTTACCTCCGTCCGCCAGATACTGCCTCACGTCGTTCACCGCGGGACAATTGCGTCCGAGAACGCAGGTGCATACCCCGTTGATTCCGACGTGGTGATAGCGGGGGCGGACATGCTCCCCAAGGTCAACAATGTAGAAATATCCGTTCACCATCACTGATGATGGTGAAAACTGAACATTGACCTGCGTGGAGATCAGTGTTTTCATGAATACCTCCTTAAATAAAAAGCAGAGGCGAGTTCGCCTCTGCTTTTGCCTCGATACAATTTGATTTACGCTGTCACTCGCGTCTGATTGCGAAGAATATCCAAATCCCTCTGCTTCCGTTCCTCATAACGGCGAATCTCATCTTCCAGATCGTCAGCGGTTGCAGCGCTCAGTATTTCGCTTACGTCTTCCAAGATATGAAGCTCCGGGGGTTGTTGCTTATAGATATTCTTGGCAAAAAAAATTTGCAGGATATGTTTGGCGGAAGTTTCAGATGCAAAAACATCGAGAACTACTCCGACCCATGCTCCAAGGCGCACAAAGTCGCCAACCGTTGGAATGTTCATTTTACTCATCGCTCCATCCTTCAGAAAGAAGTGATACAGCTTTTTTAATCGCTTCCTGAACACTAAAGACTGTATAACCAATCTTTGCCAGGACAGCAATAAGTATAGCATGGGTTCCTACTCTGCTGTCAAATTCTGCGTCTTGCACATCCGCGAGTGCGCGGTCCAAATCGTCATATTGTTGGCGGGTTAATTTTTTCATTGCTTACCTCCGCAATAAAACAGGGGGGCTGTTTAGTCGCCCCTATTGTGATTAATGGCGGCGCTTCTTCGGCTGCACCGGTGCGTCACCAAATAAACTAAGTTGTACGGCTGCCCCAAAATCGTATAGAGATTGGAGCCGTTTGATTTCCTCGCCAAGAGCAGCGAGGCTTTCAGTTGTAAGCGGGATGGGCTGCTCCTCGTTTGCAAGCCGGGAGGGCACCATGGTGTTCATCATTTCCTTCATTGCCATGAGAGCGTCGCGGACATCATCGGTGGTCCGTTGAAAGTTGTTGGACCTTCCCAACACAGGTGTATCCGTGTTGGTTGCTTGCAACTCTTTTTCGAGAGCCTGAAGTTCCTCCTCGATGTCGTGGAATTTTTTCTCATGCTCCCATGGTTGTATCAACGCTTCCTCGCTCGACGCTATGTTTTTCTCTGTAATAGCGATGGACTCCTCGACTTTCTTGGCTTTTTCATCCAACGCCTTCAACGCCATGTCGAGACTGCGGGTAATGCCCACATTATCGGTTCCGCCGATTTCAATCTTCCTCCCGCCTACCTCAAAGTAGACGAGGGGTACGGCGGTCGAGCCTTCGATGTTCGTGCAGGTACTCCATAGGGCAAAACCCCGATAATGACCGATCTTGATGGCTTCTACGGAGCTTTTCAAAATCTTCTGTGCTGCTTGCTCTGCGAGCAGTTTGATCTCTCTGCCCGCGTCTTCACGTTTTTTGACGATATGCACAGTCTCATCCTTGATGAGTTCAATTACAAACTCGTCGGTCGTATTGGCGTTACGGATGCGGATCGCCTCCTGCAAGGCGTTCAAATAATGGCGGTCACGTTCCAATTGCGCCTGACGCCAGCGGATGTCGTTCCGGATGGATTGCATGGAAGAAATCCATGCAGAGCGCAATGCAGTCATGCGCGCGTATTCCGCGTCCAGCACGACTTTTTGCATGATCTTGGGGTTGCCAGAAGCAAGCCCTTTGATCTCGGAAAAGGTCAGGACGGTATCACTAATATCGTCCACCTCGCGGTCTGCCAGGCTTCCGTTCATGATTTGAGAGATGAAAACGGCTTTGTTCTCCAGCAATTGCCAGATATAGCCGTCGAAGCTTCCCTCAGTAATATGGGTGAAGCAAAAGACAATTGGAAAAATGTTTCCTTGCCGCCACATCCGCCCAATTTGTTGTTCGAGATCCCCAGGACGCCAAGGAGGGGTGATGTGATGTGTTGCCACACACCGCTCTTGAACATTGAGCCCTGTGCCCATCTTCTCATTTGATCCGAGCAAGACCCGGATCTTTCCTTCGTTTACCGCCTTAAACAAGGCGGCGCGTTGTTGAGAATCGCGGGCGTCATGGATGAAAGCAATCTCTTCCGGCGGAACGCCTTTCTTCGCCAGGCGCAACCGGATTTCGCTATAGATGTTAGTAGTTAAAGATTTTTCTTCTTCTGTTTCTGCGTCTGTGTCTGAAACATCAAGAAGAACATCAATATCATCGTTCATGTGATACCTCCTAAAAAGAGTGGCGCTCAGCGCCACTCTTTTTGTTGCTTTTGGTTATTTGGCTTTTGGAACAGCCAAGTCGCAAAAGATCAACTGCGTGCCCTGAACGGGAGCGGTCAATCTCCATATCTCTGCCACCAGCTCGACAAGCATGTCGATCTTGGGCATTGATGCCCCTCGGTATGACGGCACGACAAGACTAAGATCCAGCGCGGCTTTACGTCCGTCACTGGTGATCTTCAGCATGTTGTCGTCGTGAGGATCAACAATACCACTTCGCACCTTTTCGGCGCGGAGGGCAAGCTGATGGACATAATCGTCAAGATCTTTCTCGGCAGTGGATACCACTGCCACAGGTTTGCCCTGATACAACTCAGGGCGTTCAATTTCGGCGGGATCGATCCGGCGCATGTCCGCCACCTGGAGCCAAATTTGCATTAGCTCTGGCATGTTGACGAATTTGCGGAAGCGGGTATTCATGCGAAAACCTGAACCATCGGGAGCCATTTCCAGCCCAGGTTCAGCCAGGGCGAATTGACGCGCCCAAGCGTCGAACTGCGCCAATCCCATTCTTTTCAGGGTTTCCATCTGGAAAAACCGCTGCATGGTGAACATTTCGGCGATGGTGTTGGTAATCGGTGTGCCGGTCAGTCCAACCACCTTGCCTCCATGCTTGAGTGTCCAGCGGAACTTGATAAACATATCGAAGGCACGCTGCGAGTCGGTATTGCTCAACCCCGCAATGCGCGTCATTTTCGTTGTGAAGTACAGGTTTTTATAAGCGTGAAATTCATCGACAATGAGCATGTCAACGCCAAGCTCTTCCCAGGTAACTGCCTTTTCGTCGTCTTTTTTGAAATCTTGGAGCTCCTGCATTTTCCTGCGGAAACGGAGAAGCGCTTTCTCAATTTCTTTCACGGCACGCGCGTTCTCTCTACCCTTCAGCTCGCACAGATATTCATCAAGATCATCTATCTGCTCCTGGTAAAAACTCACAAGTGTGTCGCGCGACACAGGGAGCAGTTTGAAAGATGAAAATGGAACAAGAATCATGTCCCATTCATTTGTTGCGATCCTGCTCATGAACTCCGATCGTCTGTTTTTTGTCAGGTCGGAAGCAGTGGGGAGCAAAAGATTGGCGCCAGGATAGGCGGTTTGCATTGCAACCTGCCAATTTTCCAGTGTGTGGTTAGGAACAACCACCATCGCCTTTTTTATCAAACCAAGCCGCTTCGATTCCATCGCGGCGACGATGGCAGTCAACGTCTTGCCCATGCCGACTTCGTGCCCGACCAGCGTAGCTGGATTTTGGATAATCCTCCAGGCGGCATCTTTTTGGTTGCTTCGTAATCGTATGGCTTGATGCAAGCCTGGCGTTGTTAGGTGAGAGCCGTCGTACCGAATGTTTCTCACCGAATTGAATGCCTCGTTGTAAATTTCGACGAGGCGTTTTGTTCGTTCTGTGTCGCTCCACAGCCATTTTTCAAACTCCTCTTTGATTTCAAGGAGCTTTTGCTGGGCAGCGACCGTTTCTTTGGTGTTGACAACCCGGTCATCCCCAGAACCATCGTAGATCACCACGTCGCGCGAGTTCAGCGCCGCATCAACCAGCGCTAAACCATTTATGCGCCTTGTTCCCCACTTGAACATGAAAAGTTTATGCGAAACGTAATGGGTGTTGTGCGCATCGATCTCCCAAGTCGCCAACTCCGGGATGTATGTAACGTGGTATTGTCCTGCTTGAAACAAGTGGTCAAGGAAATCCTCGACCACATCAGCCGGGATCCAACCAGCGCCAAGAGGGGCGCGAATATGCACCGCCTCAATTTTTAGGGGTAAGGCACTTTCGAGCGCCACCACATTTTCCTTGAAACGAGGATCGTACAAAGCCGCAGCTTTTGCCTGGCGCAGCTTCTCCCTGACGTTTCCGGAAAGATATTTCTCTGAGGTTTCCCACTGAAATGTTTGCGGGTTCAAGAAGATCATCCCGCGCAACATCTCGATGGTGTCGTCGGGTGAAATCCCCGCCATCTTTGCGATAGTGGGGACATCTACCTTTCCCGTGCGGTCCAAACAAACCAACAGAGCGTCACTGGCGGACAAATTATCCGCCTGCACCGCCGCCGACCGCACCACCGACTTGAAAAAGATGTCGGTTTTTTGGGCAGTATCCGATTCCGGATGATAGTTTTCCAGCGCTTTCAGGAAATGGGATTCTGCGCTATTTTTGATGTGGCGCAGATTTTGGGGGCGATTGATCGGGCCGTATTGCTCCACGAAGGCGTCGTAGAGCCGATTGAGGATGTCTCTCAGCAACGCCGTTTTTGTATCGCCGCGCGTCTCAGCGCGAATCAATCTTTTGGCGGCGTCGTGGATCTCCATCAGTTTGACAGCCACAGGAGAGACTGCGGCTGCGGTGGACGAGATCACGCAATCTGAAAATTGAAGCGGGGCTGCTTCGTCCTTTGGGTGACTTGCCGGCTCCAGTTTCCTCAAGACTGCTTTGAAAATCCGCCGCAGTTCGCTGGACAAGTCACCCTCGTTTGGCAAAACGGTGTAGCCGTCGCTTTGATACATCCTTCCGTGCATGGACGGCTTGCCAAGAATCATGTCGGGATGTTCAAGGTAATACTGATTGATCGTCGTGGTGCGATAATCTGCCTCATACATACCCGTATTGACCCACAACGGTTCTTCTGCATTTTCTTCCGCTCGTTTCCGCATAATAACGATGTCTGTCACAACCTTCGTGCCGGCGTTTTCCTCAAACGTCGTTTCAGGGAGGCGGACGGCGGCAAGCAGGTCAAAGCGACGCGCCAGCCACTTGCGGATGCGGTTTTCTTTCTTGTCCAGCGTGTACCGGGATGTGATATACATCAACACGCCGCCCGGTCGAAGAAGTGACCAGGTATTCGCAAAGAAGAAGTCGTGGATCGGGTGGGTGAGATATTTTGGCAATGTCTTGCTGAAGACCCCGTAGTCCCCAAAAGGGACGTTGGAGATCGCCAGGTCGAACATCCCATCGGGGAGATTTGCCGCCTCGAATCCAACATTGAGCACCCTGCTGTTCGGGTGCAACGCTTTCAGGATCGTGGCAGTCAGACCGTCTAATTCAATTTCGGTCCAATCCGCCCAATTGCGAAGCGAGGCGGGCATCATGGATTTGAAATGCCCAATCCCTGCGGATGGGTCGAGAACGCGGAAGGGACGTCCTCCAAATCCCAATTGCAGGACGGCGTCCCACATAGCCCCGATGACAGGCAGGGCGGTGTAGTGGGCGTTAAGGGTCGAAGTGCGCACGAAGCGCAGTTCGTCCTCGGTCAGAATGTCTTCCAGCTCCCACACGCGTGAGGCGAGTCGTGAGTCGCCCCACCCGACATACTTCGAGAGCAGTTCAATCTCATTCGGAAAGGCTTCGCGCCCGGTGGCTGCGAGTTCCTTTGCCAAACGGATCGCCTGCCTGTTTCTTTGCAGGCGTTGAGCGGGGGTTCCGAGATCAAGGTGTTGACCGTCGAAATAAAAATCTTGTGCCATGTGGCATACCTCCAAAATTGATTTCAGTGGTTTAAGACCACTCCCCTGACCACAAAATGATCAGGGGAGCAGCCTCAAACAAAAATGGAGTGAGGGGGGGACCCTCACTCCACGCTTTGAGACAGATCGTCTTAAGTACAAGCCCAGTTCCAGTCTCCAGGACTGCCACGCAGCCAAATGACATGACCTTCCTCGTTGACTAGGACGACTTTGACAAACTCAATACCTTCGCTTTCGCGGGCTTTGAGCCAGTTTTCGGCTTCGACAAGGTTATCCACCGGCATACAGCCGTGAAGTTCCTCAATGTCTTTCGTGATGAGATTGTGTTTCGTGCGGTATTGAAAAGAGTAGTGGGGGAGCGGCAAATCGCCTTCCTGGTCACTGTGGACAAAACCGCACACAAGACAGTATTCAATCGAATCTTCAGGATCGGTATCATCTGAGACAAGCTCAAACGACTTGCAGCGCGGGCACTGCCCAAATTCGACGATAGGATTCATGCCCATGCGAAACACTCCTTTCCGAACAACCGCCAATATCGAAGGGCTGGAAACGCCAAGTGCCGTAAGTGAATGTCCTCTGAGTAGAAACTTGCTCCGTATTTTCGATAACAATGGAGACGGAAATAACCAAAGCCAAGCGCTTCCAATTGATCACCGCGCAAGTGCAGTGTCATGTCATCGAAGACAGACAAGCCTCCCTCGGAGATTACGCCTTCAGGTGGATCAGTTTCAGCATCATCCTTGATACTCAGCCAGTTCACTTCGTCGAAACGGAAGCGGACTTCCTGTATTTCCCTGTTGACTTTCTGGATGATCCAAGCGGTCATCAGGTAGCGGATGATCTTCCACAAGACGCGCGGCGCGAGTTCGATGGAGCAATGGGTGGGTTCGTATTCGTTTTCGTCGTCCGTGTGGACAGAAGTAATATAGTAATGGGGTTTCATATACACATACCTCATTGGGCGGATTAGAAGAGCCGCCCATTTGAAAAGTGGATTTGCCAGCGATCACGACTGACGCGCAACGAAATCCGCGCCGTGTAAATCGCTCCGGAAACGACCAGAATGATTTGGCTGGCATCTTCGAGTACATTGGTGATGCGCACCCAGCCGGGCAAGGTGATCCAAACAGGATACTCTTTTGCCTTTATTGGACTGGAACGGCGCGACCGCAGGTCAATTGCCACTGCGCTGCCATCCGAAAAGCGGAGGCGCGCCGCAGTGGTATCGTTATCCAAATAGAGCGCGTTGAGCTCGCGTCCGGTCAGGACGGCGGCAAGCGCAGGGCGTTTTGAGAAAAAAGGGATTCGCATTACCCCTCGCTTTCACCGCATTTTCATGACATCGGCTTGCAGATATGGAATTTTTCGCCAGATCTTTTTCAGCGGGGCGATGTCGATGAGTTTGGAGCGTCCAAGCGCCAGCAAAATGCTCTCGCGGAGATTCGATTCAAAAATCTCTGACTTGGCATCCAGTTCGAGAGTCTCCAAGAGCAGCGACCAGTCTTCTTTATTGAAGACCATCACAATCTTGCCGTTCCCGCCGGACTTAACAACATCACCCAAAACACCCCGCAGGTTCTTCAAAAATTGAAGCAAGGAAACAACCGTTTTTTCACTCCTGCGTTGGTTTTTCACTGAACGCTGCTCGTTCTGCAAACGGTCAATAAGTTGTCCTACTGTCATCAACGGAAACTGAATTGTCGAGAGGAAAGAATCGCTCTCCTCGATATGGTCAAATTCGTGCCAGTCGCTGGGATCGGCATAATCCGAGCGAGGCAGACCGATGCTGTTGGGGACGAAAAAAACGCCATCCACCAATAGACGTTTAATCCTTGCTTCTATGGCGTCAAGCGGCAGATTGTCAGGATTTTCGAGAACAACTGTCAGGAAATCTTTCGAGTTTCCTTCGTCGCGATGGATATAGTGAAAAAGAATATTTGTCATGTCATACCTCGTAGGGGGTTAGAAACCAAGCCCGCGCTCACGCATGGATACATAGCGGCCGTGTCCGATGATGATGTGGTCGTGCACTTCAATGTCAAACAACTTGCCTGCCTGAACCGCAGTCCGCGTCGTTGACGCATCATCCGGGCTGGGTGTGGGATCACCCGAAGGGTGGTTGTGCGCCAGGATGATCGCGGTTGCGTTGCGCTGAATGGCAGGTCGGAAAACTTCCGCCATGCGCAACTGCGCAGAGTTGATTGTCCCGATGTAGATTTCAGGGATTCCAACAACATGCGATTTTGTGTTGAGCAAGATGATACGCAAGTGTTCCTGCTCGAACATTTCCATTTCACGGAGCAAAGCATACGCATCCCCCGGTGAGTTCACTGAGAGCGGCGCATCTTCCATTGGACGGTTGAGCATCATTCCCAACGCGAGTGCCGCCTTGATTCTGACCGCTGTTTGTGGTCCGACGCCGGGCACATTGGCAATCTCATCTGGCTGTGCGTTATATATGCGCCGAAGATCGCCGTCAAAAGAAGCCAGCAAATTTTCGGCTGCTTCAATTTGCCGTGATCCTCCGATTACGGCAGCCAGTAGTTCAGGCGTGGTGCATACCGCCGGATTTGTGGAGACACGGTAGGCGGGCGTCTCCCGTAATGTAAGTAGTTTAATTTTTGTCATAGCGACATACCTCCAATGATTTCGCGGCTGTAAAAAAGACCGCTCCGCCCGTCTCCGTACTATGGCACGGAAACAGGCGGAGGGGTCTTTGAAAAAAAGCGGAGAGGCGGGTTGCGCCTCTCCGCCAAGGCTTATTCGGAGTCGGGAACGCGCTTCCCGTTCTCGTCGAACCAGCCTTCGCCGCAACCTTCGCACACATCAAATATAATGGTGCCAGGGTCGGCTTTGATGTCAGGTTCAGGAAAATTCATTTTCCTTGAACAGTCCAGGCAGAAATCTGCCATGTTGCACCTCCAGTTTAGATCAAGGCAGGCTGCAAGTCCTTGAATGGGCTTTCTTTCAATTCGCACATAAGCGGCATGGCGGCTACCGTTGCGCCGCCCTCGATAAGCATTGGACCAAGGTTGTTCTGAGGAAACTTCAGCGTTACATGCCCATTTGGGGCACACGCCTTGCTCACGTCTTTGAAGAGCCCAATTGCGTAGTGCATCAGCGGGCTTTCCCCTTCAACGCCCACGGCAACCGAGTCCAGAGACTTCCGTTCTTCCATTGTGTTCAACGCCATCATCCACAAAAAGCCGTTTACAACTTGCATGTAGATGCTCCCCCCCATGGCGCTAGCACGCTTAAGAAACGCATCCAAGGTTCGGGTTTCGATCTGGACTTCGAGCGTTGTTTTTATCCCCTTTACAATTGCCTTGAAATCGGGGAAACCATCCCCAACGCGCGGAACAGCGCACAAAAAATTGACACCATCCCGCCGGGTAGAGAGTGTAATGCTTCCAGCCCCGAAGCCAATGGCGATTGGTTCATCCTCCGATGGTTTAATGGCGCGTTTGGCGCGGTTTAGCGCCTTCGCGGAGTAGAGCGCCCCCTTGACGGTTGTAAGGTTTTCTGCGTTGATGGATGTGTAAGAGAGAATGTATCCGTCCGCCGCCGCCGCCGTCAAAGTATCGCCTTCCGCCGACAGATAGACACCCTTGAGATTGGGGCGAGCCTCGTCGGTGGATGCCGCTTCCGTCATGGCAGAAAGCGCTCCCAGGTCATTGCCTTTGATAAGCGCGGTTGTCTCGCAAAACCTTGCAAGATCGAGCGGCATAGTTGCCGACAAAGTGCGGAGTTCGCTCGTCGAATTGCGAAACTTCAAAGACAACCCTGCCTCGGAAAAGTGCATCTCGAGCACGTCATCATCTGCGAGTTTGACCACATCGCTCAATGCCGTGCCATCCACATACACCCACTCGAAATTGGGGCAATTGCAGGGAATGCGCGCCAGGGCACTGCCGTCGTCGGTGTAAGCAAACAAATGCAGGGTATTATCCTGCACACTGACACCGAGACCGAATTTTCCTACATAGGAGGAAAGAGCGTTCAAGGCGCCTGCCAGTTCTGTTTTTGAGATTTTGAGTGTCATAGTGATACCTCCGAATTTGATGGCAGTCATAAACAGACCGCTTTGCCTGCTCATCTTGGGAAGATGGGTACGCAAAGCGGGCGGTTTAATATATAATACACACAACAAATAATTTTTATACACACGAAAGGAAGGCGTACATGCGAACCAACATTGTGCTGGACGATGAATTGATCAAGCGGGCTCAAAAACTAACGGGCATCAAAACCAAGCGGGAGGTGGTGCAGAATGCGCTCCGCCTGCTGGTGCTTCTGTACGAGCAGGCGGAAATCCGCAATTTACGCGGCAAGTTGAGATGGGAAGGCGATATACACGAACAGCGCCTGTCGCGCATTGGGGCTTGATCATGTTGGTTGTTGATTCCACCGTCTGGATCGACTACTTCAACGGCATTGTCAGCCCACAAACAGATTACCTTGACCGGGTTGTGGATCAAACGCCTATTCTGATTGGAGACCTCATTTTGGCGGAAGTCCTGCAAGGGTTTCGTGAAGATGCCGACTTTGAGAAAGCCCGCCGCGCCCTGGGGAAGTTCGTGCAGGCACAAATGGTCAATCCCGATCTCGCCCTGCAAAGCGCCCGCAACTATCGGCTGCTGCGACGCCAGGGAGTAACCGTGCGGAAAACCATAGACTGCCTGATTGCCACTTTTTGCATCGTGAACAAGCACGATCTTCTGCACAAAGATAACGATTACGACGGCTTTGAAAAATATCTTGGATTGAGAGTTGTGCATCCATAAAGGGAGGGTGTTTCACCCTCCCTTTTCAAGGAAACTTAATTGAACAGGTTGCAGGGCAGGAATTTCCCAGGTTATTTCCCTCATATTGTGTGTCTTGGCATATTCCTGCATCAAAGTATCTGCAAGTTCGCGGGTGCTTTCCACTGCTTGCTTCAACCCGGCGCCGTGATTGCGCCCGCCGCAGACGCACTCGCAACGCGGCTCATGCGCCTCGTAGCATTTCGCGTCGCAACGCCCCACACACCCGTCCGAGTTGTACACGGCGATAAGTGTGGTCATGCTGCGCCTCCTTAGCGATGCATCCTTATCCGTTCGCCATCTTCTTGATGAGGTCAAGCGTGGCGCGGCAGTCGCCAAGGGCGGAATGATCGCCGCCCTGAAGTTTCTGCCAGCGGAACGAACCATGATAGTCGTCCCAATCGCCGTTCCACTCGGCGTACTTCAACATGGCGCAAACGGTGTCTATATCAAGGTCAAGCGCGATACCGTGCGCTCTTGCACTTTGCCGCAATAAGCGCATGTCGTATTTTTCATTGTAGATGACCACCAACTTCCCATTGATCGCATCCCGCAGTTGCGGGAGGACTTCGGGAAACGGCGGCGCGTCCCTCACCATTTCGTTCGTGATGCCATGCACGCGCGTGGCTTCTGGCGGAATGGGAACCGTAGGTTTGACAAGGACATTGTTCACGAGGACTTTGCCGGCGCCGTCAATCACACCGATTTGGACGATTTCGGCTTTCGGATCAAGTCCAGTGGTTTCCGTGTCCATGATTACCCAATAAGCAGGATCATGCTTCAAGGTGTTACGCGCCCACAGGGAAGCATCCTCGCGGGCGCGCTTGAAATGGTTAGTCATTTTCGTCCTCCACTTCATGGGCAATACGGTCACGGATTGCCTCCGAGACCGCTGTTTCGATGTAATCTATGAGTCCCACACTCCCGATATAGTCCTGGATCTCGACCGCCAGGCGGAACATATCCAGCCTGTCAATCTTTTCAACTAGATCGGGATTCCGCCGCATGAATTCGGAAAAGACGTTCATCACATGCTCTGCTGTGATGGTGTAAATATTGCCGTAGAGATCACGCGGAAGGTGCTGCTTCAAATGGATGCTGATGCAATTTGGACAATGGTCTTCATGCGTCACATTGCCGTAATCGTCACCACAGTCACACTGCGATTCAAGCTCGCCCTGATGAGGACAGCCAGGGCGATGAACCCAATGGCGATTCTCCCATTCTTCGTCAGTGAAACCCTTGCCGCACACGGCGCATGTGGCGCCGTCTTTTGGGGATTTTGTTGTCATTGAATACCTCCATATTGGAAATAAAAAAGAGCAGACTACGCTCTTTGGTAGGTTGGCAACGCCCACATGCCGCGCCCAACGTTCGTACAAGTTTCCTGTACGACGCGGCGCACAATGGCTTGCCAGTCAGTGCCATTTGCCTGCGCCCGGCGGACGCGGACGTGATCTTTGATGTGATCGTAAATTTCCTGCAAGGATGCGCGGTTGCCGCACTCGACGAGCGCGGTCCATACGATGCCCTGCCAGGTCTGTCCTGCAACTTCGCGCTGATCCACGCTAAGGCGTTCGCTCCGCCGCACTGTCACCATCCAGGCAGATGTAAACTGCCGCGGTTTGCGGGTGACGATGACGTATTCGTGCATGATGCGCGGATCGCTCATGCCATCGTACATCCGCCCGTTGCTCCAGACGTTATGCTGCAATTTGATGAGCATTTGCACGGGTTCACCGTACCAGCGATAATCGCGCTGCAAAGGATAGAGTGCGCCCTTGCGCTTCACGTCGCCAACCAAGACCACCAGATGCCCGCCGGGTCTCACTGCTTGGTAGGCATGGTAATGGGCAACGTCCATCCGTTGGATGAATGTGTCGTAATCCGGACATCGTGAGAGGTCGTCAGGGTGCGGAGCGCTGCCCCACACATTACCTGAATATCGAATGATGTCGTGGTACGGGTCATGGCAGAAGATCAGATCTGCCATGCCGGGAAAATCATCCTTCAAGATGTTGAACCCGCTGTGCAGATCGGACTGCCAGCACGCGATTCCCATGCGCTTCGCTACGTCGCCGGTCGTCCCCGACCCGCACATCGGATCGAAGACCAACGACGGTTTGAGCCACAGGAACAAATCTTCGCTCAACCGCGGCGAATGGTTGCCTCGCCATTTGGCGGAGCCGCCCGCACCGCGATCGGGGTAGGAAAGAATTGTTGAATCCATCGATACCTCCGTTGACTTCGCAACCATCAAGAACAGGTTGCTTCAACGATCTTCGTGGGAAACACAACGACCGATGAAGCAACCCGTATCAAAGGGTTGCGAGTGGGGCGCAAGGACTCCACCCGCTCCCGTGCCTACATCCGTTTGGTGTAGGCGTCCAGTCTTTTGTCAACGTCCCATTGCCCGGAACGGGCATATAGGAT
Source organism: Anaerolineales bacterium (assembly GCA_034432325.1). Lineage (GTDB taxonomy): Bacteria > Chloroflexota > Anaerolineae > Anaerolineales > Villigracilaceae > Defluviilinea. The sequence continues at coordinate 60,309 of DAOUBY010000056.1, read as the reverse complement.
CGCTCTCGCCGTGTTGACGAGCGCAAGAATGACAAACAGACCGAGAATAGGAGTTAACACGAACATGGCTGCACCTCTCATAGATGGGGCGGGTAGCCCGTTGATTTGCAGGCTGACCTTACGATCAACCTCCGCTCGAAAAAGGAATCACCTGTTCCTTTTCCGAAGGGAGGCGGCGAGCATCTTCACGACGCTCGCCGCCTGTTGAGAGGCGCAGCGCACGAACGCGCTGGTGGAGTTGGGCATCAGCCCCACTCGCAAGTCGCCCAGGCAGAATCGGACTGCCTTGTATGCCACCAGGCGGGCGAAGAATGGGCGCGTTTTATTCCGCGCCCATGGCGAAGAAGAATTAGGCAGGCTCGCCTTCAAGTTCTTCTTCTTCATCTCCCTCTTCCGTTGGGAAGACGTAGGGGGTGATGGATTGGGCGAAGATCACCAACTGCTGGTGCTTCACACCATCATCGCCGGTCCATTCATCCAAGCCCAGGCGTCCTTTGACCGTGAAGCGGTCTTTCTTTTGAATGTCGGCGATGGCGTCCAGGACATCGGACATTTCCTCATCGGGGCTGAAAGCCTTTACGTCGAAGAAGAGCGACGGTCTGTACTCCTCGGTCTGCTTGTTCATGCCCTGCGAGAGGAAGGCACGGACAAAAGCGTAGGGTTTGCCGCTCTGCGAGTAACGGGTCTCCCCATCGCGGACAGCCATCAGGGTGAGGATGACATAGTTGGACGGGCGGTTGTTTTTATTGGTAGCCATGACAGCATACCTCCTTTATGAAATTACAGGCGTTGAGCGTCATCCTGCGTTAGCCTGCGGCGTGGCGCCGCAAAATGTTCCTCCGGGAGTCGAACCCGGCGGTCAGCCTGACCGCGCCCACACGCGAAACATTGACAATCAAATCAAGGCATGTATAATTTGCGTCAGGAAGGGCGAACTGCGTTAAGCGGTGGTCGCCCGCTTTTTTACCCGGTGCAAGCCGGGTTTTCGATTCTTGGAACAGGAGCTAAAGAGAATGAAAAAAGTAAACGAGTGGTTGTGGAAAAACGCCGCTCATCGGGCGGCGGTATGGTTGATCAACGCCGGGCTCACGCAACAGCGTTGGCTTGTTCGGTTTTTACTTGTCAGTATGCCGTCGTTGGCTTCCTTGGCTGCAAGTCTGGAGGAAATCTATCGTCCCAGCAACAGCATCCTTTGGATTTTCAATCCGAAGGGCGGCGATGATCTGGATGATTTACTGCATGAAATCAACGAGATCGTCGAACGTGCGCCCACACCGTTTGGACACGACGAATTTGTCATCGTGATCGAGCGGCGGGCGTCTCTCCCCGACGACGATGACAGGTTGTCCTTTGAACAGGCAGAAGCAACATTGCATCAGCGTTCACTGGTCGAGCAGGCGGTCTTACGCGGCAACCGCTGGCGCGACTGGAAACGCGGTGACAGCAAGCAGGCATTGCGGGAACAGCTCATGAAGGCGGTTCCGACAAAACACGCGCCTGTCACCTTAATTCGCGCGGCGGTATTAGGATGCTCCATTGCAAGGCTCGCTGCCAGATTTGCAGGAGGTTGAGGGAGGGTTTTGCCCTCCCTCAACCATTACTCGCCCTGGGCAAACTTCTTCGCTTTTCGGCGAAGATTCAGCCACTCCACGACAGCGTTGCCAATCTCTTCAGGCGAAGCGCCAAGCGCTTGATGCAGTTGGGCAACTTGCGCAGCGCCTGGCACCTCATCCTGTGAGAGATAGAGTGTACGACCGCCTGGAAGTTCCAATCGGAAACCAGATTGGGGGCGAGGGTCGTCACGGCGGCGGAATGTTTTTGTCATCACAACCTCCTGATGACCGGGAAGCGCGATGACAACCGCTCCCCGGTAAAGAATATCGGGGAGCGGAATTTTTCCGCCCAGAAAAGGCGGATAGCCTTTCCTCTTCCAATCTGAAACATCTTTCAGAGCGGAGGAGGAAAGGGGAGGCGCGGGGTGGACGCCTCCCTGGGGAATCATTGTGTCTTGCCAACCGGTCCGCCATGGATCTGTTCACAAATCGTGCGGACGGGGCAATAATCGCAGCGCCAAAGTTCGTCCACATCCGAAAGAACAGGAGGCAGATCGTCTGCAATTAAAGCGGCAAGTGACCTTTTGAGAAAGGTCATCGCCGCATCGCGGTCCAGCTTGACGGGGCAGCGCACCGGGCTTTTCTCGCCAAAGTACACCACTTCGGCGCCTGCAAATTTCTCAGGCTTCGACATCCCGACCATGGCGGCGAGTTTCTCTGCGTTTTTCTCGATCAGCAGGGCGTACAAATTGACCTGCATGATATGAGACGAACGCGCCTGGGGAGGGCGGTACTCTCGCAAGATTTCCGACTTGGAACGCAGAATTGCGCCGCATTCGCGGCAAGTCAATCCGTCATCTCCTTCGTAGGTCTCACCCTCGCACCTCGCACAGAGGGTCACCTTTTTCCCAAATGGGGGTTTGCCTGTTACCTTGTAGTCGGTAATAAACCAGCCATCCGGTGTGAGTTCCACCAAATCCGGCGTACCGACCAGTAGGATCGACCTCCCTCGGAAAATAAATTTCCAAGTCAGGGTTTTTTCGCAAATGCCTCCATCGTACCGGCTGAGCAGATGGTGATAGCCCGTTCCCCGATTCATTCGGTAGAAGGCGGACGGCTTTTCGTAAAAAGGAACTTCTATCTTGAGCCGGGTCTGACGGGGACAATTCAGAAGTTCGGTGACCGAAAAACCAATCTTGGCGCCTGCCTCTTCCGCCATTTTTTGGGCATACTGCGGGTCACGAATCGAATGGATCGCGGCGTGGATTGCCGCCGGGACCATTGGACAGTCTGGCGCGCCTTTCCTGGCACAAGCAAGGCACTGATCGAAAGATACGGGCTGGTCAGTGACCTCGCACAGAAAGCCAACCAACCCGGTTTGCGTTGTAGTTGTTGTCATACATACCTCCAGAACGAAAGAGAGCGGCACGTCCCAAAGGACGGACCGCCCTCACAAATGTGGTGCCGCATGTTGGTTCCGCCCCAACTTGCGCCCCTCGCATTACTCACGATTCGAACGTGACACCTGCCTACAGGATGCGGCGTAGATCATTCAAAAATTCCCAAGCCCGCATGTAAAATACGGGCTTGGGAAGAGAGAGAAGCGGGTAGCTTCTCTCTGTTCTCCTAGAAAGCCTTGATTACCAGGATGGCGATCAGGGCGATGGCAAGGAGAACAAATTGCGGGTCTCGAAGGAGACCCTTTACAATGGTGGTGAACATCACCTACCTCCTTATGTTACCGCTTGCGCGGTGATTTATTGCTCATAAGTTCGTCCCGTACCTTTTGGGCAGGAAAGAACCAGAACAACCGAAGGAAGACCAACGCCATCCCAAGAAGCGGTGTGGTATTGGTCTTGGACAGAAGCGTCATGCTCCCGATGATTAGGAGTACAAGCGCCACGTCCAAAACCTGGCATAGAGCGTACTTGGCGAATGGGGAAAGTGCAAAGACGATCTTGCCATCTACAATATCATCATGGCAATGGGATGACAGGACAATGGCTTTGTTTTGTTCTTGATAGGTTTTGTTCGCCATATCTCTCCTTATTGAGGCGCGACAAGAAACTTTTCGCCGTGCTGCTCAAAGAGGGATTCATTGAACTCGAAAGAGTAACCTTGTTCCTGAGCGTACTTCATCCAGCGCGCCACGAAAGAGGAAAAGTCGTCCTGGCTTGAAACGTCCCGGATCGGCGTCGGATACTTTTCCAGTAGAGAAACCACCTCATCGCCGTCATTGCCAGGCGGCAGACAAACGGAAACGGACGGAAATACCCGTCCGTTCTCCCAAGTCACTCCAAGCCAGATGGCGGGATAGGCTGCCATCATCCACCTCGCAACAAGATGAAAACGATCAGCAGGGCGAGAGCGGCGATAATAACGGCGCGGATGATTTTTTGAGTCTTTTGGCGCCGCGCTTGTCGCTGGCGGGCAATCACTTTGTCGATGTCGAAATTGGGAATGGGCATTTTGCCATACCTCCTTTTTTTGATTCTAAAGCGGCTTACAACCGCTTCAATTGTTCTTGGTGGATTTGCACCACCTGGGGGTCTCCCAGCACTACGCAAGAACAAGACAAAGAATCTGTTGTTTACTTCTTATCCCTCACAGTAAAGCAAATGTTGGACTGAAAAAATGTGCCTTTTACACCTGTCAAAGATGCAAATGAGCAAAAAGTGCCGGGTTTTACATTCTTCAATCTTACTGCTGCGACGGAGGAATTTTTTGCATCGACAGTAGCAAGGACATCATGCCTAAACGGTGTATTTATATTGATGAAACCCTCTTCGATTGTTTCTCCATTAGGCAAAGAAGCCTTTACGATAAGCGTTCTTGTTTTTGAGATGTAAGTCCAAGAATGCTCCATACGGGTCGATGCCAATGGTGTAAATGCTGTGATCGCGATGGTCGCAACCAGCAGCAGTAGAAAAATTTTTTTGTACATTGTGTTTTTCTCCTTTTGTATGATGGTATTGCTTCATACGAAGCAAAGTCACCTCGCTGGACTTGCACCAGCCTTAGCACTTTGCAAGGCGGACTAAAACCGAGTGTTTTTCATTGCGTACAACTTGCATTGTACGAAGCGAAAGCATATAATCAAAGCAAATAACTGCCATTTATGCAGCCAGGATGATGTCATTCTCGTTGCGTAAAAAACAGAAGACAACGAACAGGAGTAACCCAAATGACACGAACCCGCAAAAGCCCCCCCGTACAAAGCAGAGCCGAAATCCGCCGGCGACTTGCGCGACATGCCGACAAAATCAAATCTTTTGACGTTACCCGCTTGGAGCTCTTTGGCTCGGCAGGCAGAGACGAACTGCGCAGACACAGCGATATTGACATCCTGGTCGAATTCGCCGTGCTTGACGTGGACAACTACTTCAATTTGAAATTCTTCCTTGAAGACCTGCTTGGAAGAAAAGTTGACTTGGTGCGAAAACAGGCGGTCAAGAGCCGTATGATGCCTTACATTCAGGAGGATCTTTATGTCGTCGCGCCGTAACCCGCGTTTTTATCTCGACGATATTCTGACCGCGCTGCAAGACAAAGACATTCTGCGGGCATTTGGGGATTATATGAACGCCGCCCCACTTCCCTCGCGCCAGAGGGAAGGTGCGTCCGATAAAACCATCCGTGGGTACGTTCACGACGCAGCCAATTTCTTGCAATGGTGGAAACAAACGGAAGGCGCCGCTTTCACCATGGAAGCCTTGCGCCGCGATCCTTACATGCTGAACAAGAAGGTCATCCAGGACTACATCGCATACTTGGAGCGAAAATCCGCCATCGCCACCGTCCTGCACAAAGCCGCCGCGCTTCGGGCTTTCGTGAAATTCCTGCAAGCATCCAAAGCAATCGAACATGACCCCATGCTGGGATTGAGACTGCCACGAAAAGCCGAGGGAGAACCGCGCGGACTGGACGACAAACAGCGCGCCCGCTTCGAGGCGGTTTTTCAACAACCGTGGCTGGACCGCGCGCCGAAGCGCAAGCGAGCAACGGAGGTTGAAGCACGGGTGCGCGAGAACGCAGAACACCAGCTCGTCCGCGACCGCGCTATCGTATTCCTGATGATGTACGCAGGTCCCCGCGTGGAAGAGGTGTATCAGCTGAACGTCGGGGATGTGGAACTCCGAGAAAAGAGCGGCGCCATCCACATCCGCAGGGGCAAAGGCTGGAAGGAACGCAAAACATCCATCCCACTGCCCGCTCGAAAGCGGCTGGCGGAATGGCTGGAAGTGCGCAAAAAAATTGGGCTTGAGAATGTCCCGGAGGCACCCTTGTTTGTTACCTTGCGCGGAGAAATAGGCAACCGCCTTTCGATCCGAGCCATTCAGAACATGATCGCAGAAGCAGGACGCCGCGCAGGAATCAAAGAGCCGGTTACGCCTCACGTTCTTCGCCACACCTGCGCCTACATGCTGCGTAGAGCGGGCGTGGACATCGAGACCCGCGCCAAAATGCTCGGTCACTCCATCGAAACCGCCCGTAAATACGGCGAGCCAGGGGAAAGTGAAATCGAAAAAGCAGCCTCGCGTTTGGATGATGCGGAAGCAATATAAAAAAGGATGCCGGTGTCGTACACCGGCATCTTGGACACGGTTAGTGTCCTGCGTTTGCCTGGCGCAAGTAACCGTTTATGAGGGCGCGCAACTCTGTTTCAGCAAGTCTCGTCAGATTTGCTAAACCTGCGAGAAAGGACTCTGCTTCACGGCGGGTTTGTTTTGACGCCATTGGCAGGACCTGGCGAATTTGCTCTTCCGTCAGTTGCGCCGAGGCAGGGGAAATGAAAGCAGCCATCGCATACCTCCGAATGGCTGAGGGAGCGACGGGCTGTTTTCAAAGTCCGCTCCCCCAGCAATAATAAGGGAAGGGACTTTGGTAAATGGCGTTTATGACGCCACAATACCCAAAAATTTTGTATGTGGAGGCGGTTAGCCAAACCCACATACAAGAAAACGAGGGCGGTTAGCCCAACGCTCGAACCGGCAGGAACTTCGGGCAGGAACACAGCACGCAAATGACGCAGTGTCAATGCGGTCCGTATTTGTGCACAGAGTATGTCCGGTTGCAGTCATCCCGCCAGGAGTCGAACCTGGAACAACCCGCAGCGCTCACCGCAAAAGCGCCGCTGTTCGGGATGATACAGGCGGCGCGGGGTGGCGCCGCCAACAAACGCCTCGTCTGGCTATCGCCTCCTCTCGGAAACTCGCCATAGGAACGAACGAGGCGTGATGCGCCTTCGTTCGAGGCGAGGAGGAGAGGAGAAGAAACGACGAGGAGTTTGGAAAGCCTCCAGCAGGCCGCGAACCTGCGGCGCCGCATCTGAAAGACCGGCGTGGAGGGCAGACAAAATCAGTTATAAACAATCACGGCATTCGCCAAAACATGCAGACTTTCCTGCTGGGCAGAAATTTCGTCCAACGCTTCAGGATTGATGACGCGCCCCATCATGTCAATGACATCGCTCGATCCAAGGGAGACCAGCGCGTCCCGCAGGGTCACACGGCGTCCCTGGTCGCGGAACTCGCCGCGCACGCGAATACGCTGCTTGGTCTTGACCTTGACCTCGATGCCTTCCACCGTCTTGCCGTCAGGGAACAGGACGTTGACGTAATGCGGCTGACGATAGGGCTTGCCGAAGTTGCCCTTTTTGTCGTCACGCGCAGGAGTGTATTCATCGTACACCGCAATCCTGACAAACTGATCCACCGCCTTGCCGCGCGGATACTCCCATTTCTTGGCAACAATGCCTTCGAGATCGGCTAGATTCACACTTTCACCCTGACTCTTTTTCCCAGCAGCCAGCGGCTCGATCTTGAGCGCGTTCAATACGGCGTTCTGGCGGCGGAATTGGATGGCGCGCCAGGCATCCAAGTCTTCGGGAGGGATGTGCTTGTCGAAAAAGTCATCCCTGCCTGCCACATTCAAAAATCGGCGCAGAGTCTCTTCGTAATTTGCATGGGTAATATACCCGTCCACACGCACCACAATACCCGGCTGCAACGTCACCAGCTTGCCGCCGATCGTGCCGTCAGGGATGCGAATTGTCACATAACAAGCATAAACATCCTCCGTTTCCTGCACGTCTCCCCGCAGGGAGACGCGCAGGCGGAGAAAGACGTCGCGGTTTCGACCCCACAATTTCACGATCGTTCCCGTGACCGTCGCAGCATTCAAATCGAATTGTTCATTGACGCGGACGCCTGCGGCGCCGCCGTTTGAAGTTTTTTTCTTCATGATATAGCCTCCAAATTGATTAGCGTCGAGCGGAACAGCCGCGAAGGGTGTCCGCCCGGATAAACCTCGATTTCTCAATTGTTAATGTGCAATAAGGCGTCAGGCATCACGCGAAGCGGATTGCCTGTTAACCTGCAAGGTTGGGAGGCGGCGTTACGCCTCCCAAAGATGCAGAACCTTTGCGCCGGACTATACAGCCACAGGATGATGTCCGTTGGAACGGACTTTGTACAATACCCGTGCGGCAGATTGCAGCCGCTTCTGGGCTTCGTTGGCAGGCTTCATTTTGTTTGCCCACCATTCGATGGCTTCGAGCGGCTGCGCACCGAGATTCTGACCGACACGCTCTGGGCGTTTTGTCATTTCTTTCGTAATGACAAGATTTGCCGCTTCATCCGGGGACAGGGCGTCAACCTTTGGGGTGACGATAGGGTTGTCCGCCGGTTCTTCCACGATCTCGTCCAGAATCTCGTCATCTTGTGGAACAGGTGTTTGGACGGGTGTCCTCGGTGCAGCGGGTTTGGCTGCGGTTTTCTTCGGCTTTCTGACGTTGTGGTGGCTGCGCTTCCCAAGATACACGGATTCCTGGAAGCCCAGGTTAGACACAGCCTTACCGAGGGCGTTTGTGATGGCGCCGCTCATGGCATACGCTTCAACGTCATTTTCGCTTCCGCCGGAAGCGTACACGTCGCAAACAAACGTTGTGGCCGAACCTGTCAGCTTGTACCAGAAACGGATACGCTTCAGGGATGCTATAAATACCCGCCGATCCTTTCCGTCTCTCGTCTTTCTTACCTCACTATACGTTGTGAGGTCTGCGGGCTCGTAAGAATATCCCCAGCCGATCCCACACATGCCGAACACCTGGTTGAGGATCTTCCTCATGTGGTTTGGGTCGATGTCCGTCAAGTCTGCCCCGCCTGGGACAGGCTTGTAGGCGTCCGGAGGAAGTTCCTCGTCAAGCTTTTGAGTGAGCTCCTCAAAAGTAAGCCCGGTCAGTGTCTTGTAGTTTTGGATGTTGTCCACAATTACCTCCGTTGTTTTGCGCGCCCTGGCTGTTCACCAGGACGCATATCCTGGTGAACCTTTTGGGTGCGCCGGAGGTTGTCCGGCGTATTCACTTGGTAAGGTTCTACGGTTCAGGCTGAACAGCCTGCGGCGAGTCGCGAGGCAATCTCACGAATCTCCGCAGACGCTTCAGATCACCATGTTTCGATCCATAACTCTGAGGGTTTCGTAATTTCGTACTTCAACTGTACGAGCGATTCGATGTCGGTCGCCACACCCGTCACCTTGTCGAGTTTGCAGTCGCCGCTCAACCGCTGGCGCAGGTCGGCGGTCGCCGTACAAATTGCCGCTTTTCCTCCGTTCAAAGGCACCAAGCTCTTCCAAGCGCCGCTTCGCTCAAAGGTCACATCCACGTACAGCGATTCCGCTTCCCTGCCAATCCACACCACCGCAGGGTTTTGTTGGTGTGCAACCCGCGTCATCCAGCCGGCTTTGCGCGCATGGATGGCGAAAAACAGAACTGCCAGTGTTGTGCGTTCGTCCAAACCAGCACGCTCCAGCGCTGTCCATTCGTCCTCAACCGGCTCGACCCCAAACAGCGCTTTGTAAAGGTCTTTGCCTGTTTGGGTTAGACGATACACGGCGAGTGTTGTGTCGGGGTTTTCAATCTCCAACTTTTTGCTGACAACCATACCGGAACCAACCAAGCCATCCATGATGGATTTTAGGGTGCGCGATCCAGCAGAAATACCCTCCGCCGGACCGACAACCCTGGCAATCTCCATCGAAACGTTTACGCCCCATCGTCCCATCAGGTAAATCGTCATGAAATAGCGGCGATGGGCGGTATCAAGATCGCCGCCTACACGCTCTCCAGTATCCAGCACAAAGGGGGCAGGCGGGCGCTTGGGAAGTCCCTTTCGTATGTTCTGCGCATCTTTTACGATGTACGCTAGTGTTGGCGTAACCCCGTCGGGAACTGGAGCGACAGGCATCTGATCAATTTCAGCGGAGACACCGGCGGGTTCGACGTGCGTCGGGACCGCTTTCGCTTTTTCAAGTTCACGTTTTGCCCGCTCCCGCTCGTCTTCCAGTAAACGAAATGCGTCATCTAACTGCTCTTTCAACGCCTCGACCTGATGGATCAATTCCTTTTCGCGCTTGCTGGGAGCGTTGGACGGTACAATGGGCGCCCCCCATCCCTTTGCGCTTGGAATCCCTTTCATGAAGGCGCTCCAGTCAGCAATTGTCCAAGAGCTGGGAATTGATGGGTTTTCCCTTCGAAGCGCCTCGAAACGTTCCCCATCTAACCGGATGGCGGTTTCGAGGAGCAATTGGCGTAGTTCGCGCACCTGGGCTTCGCTATAAGCGCGTAACTGCCGCTCGGCGGTAAGCAGGTCGTCAAACGCACGCTGCTGTTCGAGAACGAGTGTTGCCATCATGGATTTAACAGCTCAAAAGCAGTTTCGAGCGAGCGTATGGCGGTGTTGCGGTCCAAAATCCCAGCCGCCCAATCGCGCACGTTCAGGGCAGCCGTCAGCAACGCCTCACGCGCCGGCGCAAGGGATGGATCACCATCCCTTGTATGTCTGGTAATTCGTTCTGCAAGCATCTGCGCCGCCACCGGACTCGGACGGGACTCCAACATGAGCGCCAGTTGATTAGCGTCCGCCTGAAGGACTTCCACTTCTGCGTAGTACGCCTTCTCTGCCTGAAGCAGACGCCAGTCGGACCAGGACATTATCTTCGGTGCGCCGTCTGCGGTCAGAGGTGTGACCCTGCTGCCAATTGCACCCAACCCGACCAGCGCCAGCACTACCACCACAATGACGGCAGCCTGCCAGAGCGTTGTGTTCTCGCTGAAGTCAAATTCCAGTTCCATGAGAGCCTATGGAGTTGTCCGATTGACACGCATCTCAGACGTAGTTTCGACGACGATGTGCATGGCGGGCGTCATGGGAATGATGTTTTCCACATCGGCGGTCGCTGTACAGTGTGCAAGTTTCGGTCCGGGGAAAACAATTCCGATTCCATATCCGTACCCAACCTGAGCCTGATCCGCCAGGGTGTCGGCGAACACCTGCCGCGCCCAGGAACGTCCTTTTGCGGCGTCAATCCTGGCTTCGCCGGTGGCGATGAAATAGGAAGTGTCCAAAGCATCCACCGCCGCCTGGCACGCCGCATCAGCGGCGGTCTGCAAGTGCCCGCGTACATACATCATGCGGGAAATGTCAATGCTCAGGGAAGCCAGGGGGACGCCGACAAAAATCATCAGGGCGGCGAACCACGCATACGCATCTCCCCGCCGCGACAGGAACAGGCGTAACACCTACCACCCCTCCTGACGGAAGACTGATGTGGAAGTGCCGCGAAAATCGCCGCCCAGCCCGCCGCCAAAAAATGCCAGCAAACCGCTGATATAGTTTGGAACAGACCAGTCCACCTGCACCGCAATCTGCGCGCCCGGAAAACCGCCGCCGGATACTGACACGGAATACTCGCCAATCGGCGCATTGGAGACAGACTGCATCGCTGCACTGTACGCCGCCCCTCCGGCACCCTGCTGGGTGACTGAACCGACCCGCGCCGCATAATTGGCAGCGTTGTTGGCGTTGACGCTTGCAAAGCCCGCCATTGTCAGGTTCATCAGGGCAATGGAGATCAGCACAATGACCGGCATGGCAATGGCGGTCTCGGCAAATTCATCGCCGCGGCGGTTGAACAGCAGATCGATCAGCCGCTTCATTATCTTTACATGCCTCCAGCTGCCTGAGTGATCAATTCGACTACTTTGCCGCCAAACATGCCAAAGGCGCCGACGCCCGCCAGAACCACCAATACGAGGATGACGGCTTTTTCGCCGTAATCGTCGCCGCGGCGGTCGAGCAGTTTTGTAAGCAGCAAGTTGAAGAAGTGATTGAGTGTCATGGTTGATTCTCCTTTTCGGAAAAAATTAAATAAAAAAAGGCGCAATTCTCCCTGGGAGAATTACACCAACGCCCCGTATTATAGAAATCTCGACGAGAAACGTCAAGAGCAGACCGGCAGAAAAAGCCGCGATTCCAGGAAAACTAACGTTTTTGTCATGTGACCGCAGCGTTTCGACCACCCCCCACAAACCAGCAGCAAGAAGCGCGGCAAGCCCGCCGCGGGTCCACACCCCCCACAGCCCAATCAGGACTTTCCAGTCCGCTCCACCCATCCAGCTGCGCAGGGCGGCAACGGTCAACAGACCGAACACAAACAGGGAAAGGACAGCAGAGGGATCATTTGCCATGAAACGATGCAATAGTCCGACCATTCCCGCGAGGGCAAAGGGGAGCGTCAGCGCGTTGGGTACCTCGCGCGTTTTCCAGTCCTGCCATCCCATCCAGCAGACCAGAGAAGTCAAAACGAAATGAACGAGGATGTTATTCCACCACATAGAAATACAGCCGCGTCGGATTGTTCCAGTTCACACCCAGACGGGACCCTGCCGCCTGCGCTTCGATGTCGAAAAACTCCGCTGAATCGTCCAGCACGCGCTCGACCACCTGTACGCCGTTTCCCCAAAACGATTGCGTAAGCAGCGGACGGGAGGCAAATGCCTCCAAGCGCTTCGAGGCGGACTTGCCCCCTCTGGCGCGCAGACGTTTGTCAAAATGCAGGATGTCCGATTTGGGCAGGGGGGAGACCACCAAACGGCGATTGTCTGCCGTGCGCAGATCCACCGCCTTCATGTCCGGCACAAGCCGGATGACTTCCACCGCTTCAAGCGGGGTATCAAGTCCAGCGCTTACTTGCCGGCTGATCCAGGCAAGCGCGTTGAAGTCTTCGCCGATATGCCGCGCCTGTTCCGTGCGGCGGTCACGCACCTGCATGGCGTAGTAATTCTGGATTACCCGCTCCATGCCGCGCAAAGAGGACGCCATGCGGCGATTTTGCAGGGTCAGGATAATCGCAAGGACTGCAATCAACAGAAGAGCAATATATTCGATCATTTTTAACTACCTTTTGTTGTTGAATTGATTGATGGCGCGAGCCAAAGCATGTATGGCAGCGGGGCGCGGGTCGGATAACGCCACCGCCCCGAAGTACAGAACCATTATGGAAAGGGCAACTGCAATCCAGGAGAGATCACGGATTAGTCCCGTTCCAGTCGGCGAATCGAACGACACAGTTGACGGGACTGCCTCACCGTGCTGCGGTTCAACCCTGGGGGCAGGAGAGGGGACTGGCGTGGAAACAGGTTCTGATACGACCGGCGACGGCAACGGCGAGGAGGTGGCGCTTGGGACCGGGGCGAAGAACGGTATCTTGATTACGCCCTGATCCGCGGCGCAATTGTCATGAATGTCGCAGGCGGTCACCAGCACACGATAATTTCCCGAAGGCGCAAGCACATCCCCAAAACGCCTATCCCACACCACACTGGCGGAAGACAAGCTGGGGTTGTACTCCAGTTTCACCGGCGCCCACCTGTCTGCAGGGTCACTGATCACCACCGTGACGTTTTTTACGGGAAATGTATTGGAGGAAATTTTGTACTCTCCACTATCCCAAATCCACCACCAGTCAGTGATCTTGACTTTCGGGGGAAGGTTGTCAACAGTGAGGACCAGAGTAGATGTTGGACTTTCCATGTTACCCGCTGCATCGGTAGCACGCACCAGTATGGTGTACACGCCATTGGGGATCAATGCGGTATTCCAATGCAGCGCCCAACTGTCCCCTGCCAGGTCCGCAGGGAGCCATGTCGTTCCACCATCAAGAGAAACTTCAACTCGATCAACGCCGGAGCCCGTATCGAAGGCTTGCCCCGTCAGGGTGAGGTCGCCCTTTACAACCTCGTTGTCTGAAAAGCCAGAAAAAGCACTGGAAGGTGCTTTAGTGTCTATGCGCAATTCAGCGGCGTCCGTATTTTCGTTCCCTGCTCGATCTACTGCACGCGCATCCAGACGATATGCCCCGTCCGAGAGTGTCAGCGAGGACACCCATGCTCCCTCATTTGCGCGTACCGACGTGGAATCCACGCCTGATACGGCGTCCGATGCGGACGTTGTGACCTGCACATCTGACACATACCAGCCGTTTTTTCCAGGCGTTCCCGAAACAGTCAGAGCCACAGCCGGCGGTATCGTGTCAATAGACACGGAGAGAGGCGCCCTGCCCTCGTTCCCTGCCTTGTCGTAAGCGCGAAAGGTCATGGCGTACACGCCGTCAGTCAGTGTGACTGGCGCCGCTTCCCAGGAAGAGCCGCCGTCGAAGGAGACCTCCACTCCCCCGCTCACCCCTGATGTCCCGTCGTTCACCGCCGCCGAAATCACACCAGGGGAAATAAGCCAGCCGCTGGCGCCGGTCGTCCCGGAAACCGACGGTTCAATTATTGGCGGTGCGGTATCCACCTTTATCGTCAACGAGTCGCTCTTGGCGTTTCCGGCTTTGTCAAACGCACGGATTGAGATCGAGTTGATCCCATCACTGAGGGGAATGGACGAGCCGCTCTGCCAGCCGCTCCCGTTCAAGTCGTATTCCACACGCTCGACACCCGAAAGAGCGTCGCCGGCGGAAACGGTTGTGACAGCGCCGCTCACATACCAGCCGTCAAGCCCAAGAACGCCGTCGGTTGCGGCTGCCAAGTTCGGGGCAATCGTGTCTATTTTGATTTCCACAGTATCTTTTCGCACATTCCCCGCCTTGTCGTAAGCGCGAAAGTTCAGAGAATGCCGTCCGTCTGCAAGCGTCAACGGAAAACTTCTCCAGGTCGCCCCGCCATCCTGAGAAACGTCCACTGTCCCCTGCACACCGGACAAGGCATCCGATGCAGTTGCGTTTACCCCTGCCATTGAGACATACCATCCATTTGTGCCGGCTGTTCCGGAAATTGACGGCATGATCTGCGGCGGCGTGAGGTCCACTTTGGCGGTCAGTGTCCCCATCAGGGAACTGTCGCCAAAAGACGAAAGCGCCCAAAAGGTGAAGGCGTTGTCGCCCTCGGTCAAGGCTCGATTGCAGGCTGCCCCTGCACAGCTAAACGGCTGACCGTTCAGCGTCCCTTCGATAGCGGTAATTGCGTATCCGCTTACCGGCTCGATCCCGCTCAACGCCAAAACCGGAGCGGTCACGCCGCACCAGCCATTGTTCAGCGTGCAATTCTGCAGCGCGCCGCTGACAGTAGCAGGCGGGTACGTGGTAGTGGTTGTTTGTTCCACATCCACCCGTTCCCAATATTTATGACCATTGGTTGCAGGAACGCACCCCAGCCACGACGGTGAGCTGGAGTATGCCAGCCAAGGCTTGGATTCAAGCGACGCCGGCCAGTCTTCAATTCTGTGATAGCGCCATCGTCCAGTGGCTTCGATGTACATGCACTCATACAAGTACACCCTCTTGACGGTTGTTGTTTCAGTAACGGTGCGGTTTGGACCGAGATACGCCGCTAATGCTGTGGCAGCCGGCGCCAGGAAAAGGGCGGCAAAAACCGCCGCAATCAGCGTGTGTTTGATGGTTCTCATGTTCTTCTTCTTTTCTTATCGGAGAGATGCTCAGTGATCAACCGCCGCACGGTCGCGTCAGTCTGATTTGCCCACCAGTCTGCCTCCAGCAAAATGATGTCTTGTTGAATTTTCGCATCCTCGGCAGTCATCTCCGACAGCCAGTTAGTCAACCCGTGATAGATATTTTCGCCGTGAGCAAAACGACAGTGCGCGATAAGCCATTCGACGAACAAATATCGCCGTGCCGCATCGAGCTGCTCGAATTTCTGGAAGATTTGCTCTGCTGCTGCCAATGCGTCAGGAGAGGGTGTTTTTTTCTGTGTTGTTTGAAGGTTCAACTGCAATGCCACCATTACCAAACTCCGGGAAGAATACGCCACTTTACGATGTGGACATAACGGGGATAGCCATCCAGCAATGCTTCTTCGTGCGTAATGCGCGCCTGAATTGAAACGGCAAAGACACACAAGACAAGCCAGTTCCAGGATGAGGGTGAGCCAAGGCAAAGCCCGAACAGCGAAAGCAGTTCGCCCGCATACATCGGGTGGCGAATCAGACGATACGGTCCGCGCGTCACCAACGAACGGGACGCCGGGGCAATGGAAAACGAACCACCCAGGCTCCAAAATGCCCACAAAACCAGAAGCAATCCGGGAACACTCAACCAACCCGATGCTCTGTCTGTTACCTGCATGGCAAGCGGTGTAAATGCGGATGCCCACGCCATCGCCTGCACCCCCCAAGACGCCTCTTTCGTCGCGGGTGCGCGAAAGATCATCCGAAACGCCGCCATCCCTGCCTGCGCCGCCAGAAGCAGACCGGGAAAATACGCGCCTGTCTGCGCAATTTGCGCCATACGCACGGTAAAGAGAAACGAAAAGATCAGAGCGCCCGGAACACTCATGGCTAGAATGTCGTAAACACACTGGCAAACAACGGGATGAAAATTGCCAGCATGAAGGGGACAAAAATGTACAGCGTGATCGGCGCAAGCAATTTGTTGCTCAAGCTTTCGGCGGACTTTGCCACGTCCGAGCGATATTCACGCGCCAGCCCCCGCGCCACCTCACCCATTTGTTTCGGTCCTTCGGCGCCTTTTGCGGCGACCAGATCGATCTGACGCGCAAAGGCTTCAAGGTGCGGCATACGATACTGTGTGAACTGCTCGACCATCACGCCTTCGATCGCGTCACGCGAGAACACCAGCCGCCCAGACTGCTGGGCAGTCGAAATGACCTGATGGATCAATTTCCCGAATGGACCGGGCAAAGACGCAGCGCGGGTAACGGCGGTTTCCGCAGACCCCCCCGCAGCCATTTCCGCCGCAATCAGCGCCGCCGCTTCCGGCAGAGCGCGCTTGACCATCTGACGCGCATCCGCCCCCCTGCCCTTCAACCCCAGGACGGGATAATACGCCGCCACCAGGATACCTACAAGAAAGACGGGGCTGAATGCTTTGAAGGTTAGGATATATGCAAGCCCGGCCGCCGCATAGAGCAGGGACTGCCCAATGACGCTCCCGACCGTTTTGCCCTCGTAGAAGCCGCCCAGATGCGCCCAGCGCATTTCGTGTTCGAGCGACTCAAAAGTCAATCCGAAGCGGTCCATGAGCGAATCGCCAAGACGGTCGGTAAGCCCTCTGCGGTCTGCAGCGGCGTATTGTTCGAGCCGCGCCGACGCTGAGCGTCCAAAGGTCAGGTCAACATTCCTGAAGTATCCATACGCGATATAGGCGACCACGCCAGCCACAATCGGGGGGATAAGGTTTTGCCAGATCATTCTTCGCTCCTACACTGCGTTGTCAATGATGTCGCTTACCTGGCTGTGACCATAGACAATCACCAGCGCGACGACGGCATAAAGCACCTGCACCAGCGGCGTGTTCACGATCGCAGCCATCGCGGGATTGCGCGTCATGAAGGCAATCATGCCGAAGGTCATGACAGTCAGGATATTGACGGTTCCCTGAGCGCTCCCGCCTTTGGATCGCGCCAGCACACGCGCATCCAGGACGGATTCGAGATTGTCCGCCGCCGTTCCGAACGCCCTGCTGTACCCTTCGCCGCCGGTTGTCCACACACGCCCAATCAACTCGGCGACAATAGACAACGACATGGACATGCCTGCCGCCGACTGACGAATGGTTTCAATGGCGCCATGTCCCTCAGCGTGCATACGATTTGCAGTTTCCAGCGTCCAGGCGCGCAGCGGTCCGTCGGCACGCAGGGTCTTGGCGACAATTTCCAGCGCAGATGGAACGTTTTGTGCGGTTTGGAGGGTGGCGTTCAGGCGCATCAGAAGCGAGGGCAGTTCCGCCTCCATCTCCGTGCGCGTCTTGTTCCACGAGCGCGTAATCCAGCCGTTGACGAAGATCCGCCCAGCGATAAACCCGATTAGACTGGTCAAGAACGGCAAACCGATCACCATCAGGGTCAGGCTCAGGGCAGCGCCGGCAGCCAGCCTTCCTACATTCAGGTAATATTCCTCCCTGCCCGCCGCGTTTACGCCAAACCGCGAAAACGCGATGCGCACCTTATGCTCAAAACTGCCGACTGGCGCGGAATTTGCTTTCTTGTCCAGGGAAATCTTGCCGCCGGCGAAGTTCTCCAACCGCGAAATTTTCGTGCGGCGGCTGAAATCAGGGGCGAACCTTTGCCCCAACAGATACCCCGCCCACCCAAGCGCACCCGCGCCGGCAAAGGGCAGTATGTAAACCAGAAAAAAGGGGATGTTGAAGTAAGTCAAAGTGTCTGTCATTTACGCCTCGTTGGATTTACACCCGTCTCACAATGGAAACCGGTTTGAGTTCGCTGTCGCCCGGCGCATATAACTGTTGAAATTGAACATTGCCTGCTTTGAGGCTCTTGCCAACTTCCCACACGCCAAGCATGGCGCGCTTGCCGCCGAGCCAGCCCACCTGCACAATCAAATCAACCGCCTGAGCGAACATCTCCTTTGCGCTCTCAGCACGGATACCGACATCAGCATACAACAAGAGATTCAGGCGGGCGACCGCCGCTTCCGGTCCCTCGGCATGGAAAGTCGAGAGTCCAGGGTGATCGGACATCTGTGCACGGAACAGCGCTGCCACCGCATCGCCGCGCCGCATCTCACCCACAATCAGCCACTTCGGGGACATGCGCATGGCATCATCCACCCCGGAAGCAAGGGTGTACGGCACAATGGAACTGCCCACTTGCGCCGGACGCGCCTCCAGCGTGACTACATGCGGATGATCAAGCCAGATTTCCTCCGGGTCCTCGATTTTTACGACCCGCGCATCCTTCGGGATGCCGTGACACAAGGCGGACAACAGCGTCGTCTTTCCGGACGCCGTTCCGCCAATTACCAACACGCGCAAAGCCTTGCCGACCAGATCCACCAGTCCGTGAATCACAGCGGCAGGTGCAACGTTCCACTCAATGATCTGCGCCGGCGGAACAGGTCTCGCTTCAAAAAGACGGATATTGATACTCGGATATCCAAGCCCCGGCGCCACAACAGGATGAATGATCTTGACCCGCGCTCCGCCCGCCAGCCCCTCCTGCCGCGGGATTTTCGCATCCACCGAAGGCGAAGCTTCGGTAACGGACCGTCCCAGGGGCGCAAGCAAGGTCTCGACCGCACGCCATACTTCAGTGACGGTCGGTTTCAATGACAACTTCTCGAAGGAGGGAGCTCCCTTTTGCAAGACCCACACATCGCCGTTTGGCGTGAGAGTGATTTCGGAGAGTCCTGAATCGGTCCGCAAAAGCGGTTCGAGAAAGCCAAGACCACCCACCCGCGCAACGACTGCACGAGCAAGCTCGTTGATCTCGTCCGGCGCGGCATACGCGCCGGTGCGCGAGAGAACCTGCTGTATCAACGGCAGAGCTCTGGCAATTAATTTCTCCCGCTCACCTCTCAATTCCTTGAGGGACAAATCCTGAAAGTGCGCCGAGATCTCGTTGATAATGGCATCCTTCTGCTCTTCGGACAGGGTGGGAAGCGACGCTCCCCACCCTGTCACCGTTCCTGTCGGTGCTGCCATGTGTTCTCCTTACTTCGTCCGTATCTTGATTGGTCCAAAACGAACCGTCTTCGCCGTATCAGGCTGCGCAGGCGCGCCTACAACATTCCCGAAGAGCATGTCCGCCAGTTTGAGAATCGGTCGCGCAAATTCATCCGAGGCGTCCAATGCCGACCGCCCATTGTCCTGCGCAATGGGAACTTCGGGAACGTAAGGAATGACCGAGACAACCGGCGGAAAACCGACCCCCAGCCCCATCTTGCGGCAGGCGGCATCGGCAGCGCGATGCCATTCGTCCGGGGTGAGCATTCCGTTGGTGCGCTGGTTCAAAATCACAAAGATATTGCCTGGCGTAATGCGATGCTGCCCTGCGCTCTTTTGTGTGACCGTGCG
Organism: Anaerolineales bacterium; assembly: GCA_034432325.1. Classification (GTDB taxonomy): domain Bacteria; phylum Chloroflexota; class Anaerolineae; order Anaerolineales; family Villigracilaceae; genus Defluviilinea. Next base: position 40,627 of record DAOUBY010000056.1, on the reverse strand, counting down.
AAACGCCTCGACCGAAGCCCATACATCGGCAACAGTCGGGCGGGCAACCATCAGCCAGGTGTTGGCGGCAGAAACGGCGCGCGGCGCAATCCCGCCCGCAGGTGTGTCGAGGACAATTGCCGCATATCCACTGTAAGCCGAGCTCGTAACCAGCTCGGTTATCGAGCCTTTGGCTTCCGCCGGCTTATCACCCTGCGCTTCCGAAAGAATGTCAGGAAACCCAGCCAGCACATGAAGATCGCCTGCAGTTTGAATGCTCGCACGCAATCCATCGTCGGTTGGGTTGGAAAACCACGAAAGGATGTTGGGTTCGGGCTGTAAACCGATCTGCAGCGGCATCACATCGGGACTGCCAAGTCCAATCAAAAGCGTCTTGAGTGAACGCCTGGCAACCGCCTGAGAAAGCGCGGCGGCAATGGTCGTCTTGCCCGTGCCTCCCGCGCGGCTCCAAACCGTAATGATGCGCAAACCGCCAATTACGCCTCCCGTGCGACCGCCCGCCCATGCCTGTTGATTGACAGCCGGCACGGTACGGCGCAGGGATAGCGCATCCGAATAAGCGCGCGTCATGAACTCTGCAAGGTTCACATCGCCCGGATAGACCAGTTTGACAGCAGGCGCTTGCTTGAACTGCGCGATCAGCTCTTCGGAAACGTTTGGCGGAACAATCAGATAGACTGCGCCGGTGATGGACGTCAGCGCGTCTATCAGCGTCTTCGGTCCGTCGAAAACCGTTGCGTCGAGCAGGATGACCTCCGGCGAGGACGCCAGTTTTGAACGAAAGTCTTGGGCGTCGTTCGCCATCGATGTCACGCGAAACCGCGCATCCATCTGCAGCGCCTGATACCACGTTGTGGTCTTGCTCATGTCACGGTGCGCCAGCAGGATCGAGACAGGCGTATCCTGCCCGGCGCCGTTGTTTTGCGTTTGGGGCGTACCCCAGCTCTGATTCATCATCGTCTGCGCCTCTCTTTCGCCTACGGTGTGGAAGTGGAAGGGATGGACATTCCGGGAGCCGGCGTCCCTAACGGCGTGGGCGTTGCCGTTGGCAGAGGAGTCTTGATCAGATCGGGAAGCCAAAGCCCAGGAGAGGTAAAAGCGCCCGCGCCCTCCTGCGGCATCAGGTAGAGCGTGACCGACGCCCCGTCCGTGTAACTGAGAGCGGCAAGCAGTTCGAGGGCGTTGACGCTCCGCGATTCGGATACCGCCCCGCTCGAGGAGAAATCATAGAAGACCGTTTGCAAATCGGTGGGAACCGCCAAAATCACCGACCCTTCACGAGCGCGTTCGTTGGTGTTCAACCCCGACAATCCGCCCATCCCCGAAGGCGTCGCCTCCGAAGGAACGACATTGGCGTCCTGGCTGGCAGCGAAGCGCGGGTCAATGTACAACACCCGCAAACCCTCAATGGTGGCTTTGGAGAACGTGCCGGAAATATCCGAGTTTTCCTGGGGGATGGTGGCGATTACACCCACCAGCTGCCCCGGCGTCAGCAGCCCGGACACGCCGTTGGCGTCTGTAATGCGCACCGAGATCGCGCGTTCGTTCGGCTGGAGCGTGACCAGGTTGCCAAGATGCGAGGCGCGGATCACGTCGCCCTTGCCGCGGTCAATGCGCAGAGGTTGACCGACGATCAACGCCTTGTCACTGACAGCATCATCCGCCAATAGTTCGGCAGGAACAGGCTTCAACTCGATGTCCTGTTCCACAATTACATGACCGGCTTTGAGGTCATAAGCAGCAACCGCCGCCATGCGCGACGGCGCCGGGCGCAGGATTACAAAGGCAACCAGGAACAAAACGGCTGCCATAAGGATGGGAAATAGTTTTTTCATGCAGTTGTCACTCCTTTGATGATGTTCCCGACGGCAAACTCAGCGCCGCCAGGGATTTGAGTAAAAGGGGGTCGGCAAGCATCCAGTTCACAATGTGCTCCCCTTCGACCTTCAAAATCAGTCCTACCACGGGCTGACTGGTACGTTCCAGCATGTCCGCCAAGCTTTCCCCGGCGCGCGGATCGTCGTCTTTGAAAAATGCAATGTTGCTGTTCATTCAATCTCCCTTAGGCGTAGTATTGGTATCAACAGGAATGGGAGTTGGTGTTTCTGTACGGGGCGGCATGGACGGAACCGGCGCCGCGGTGGGCATGGAATCCCACCAGGCAGCCGTCTCAATGTTCGGCGACGGCTTGGGCGTGGAAGTGGAAAGCGTCGGCACGCGGAGGTTATCCCCTCCTTCGGGCGGCACAGACGCAAGCACACCAACGGCAATCACAAAGGCGGCGGCAATGCCGATTATCACAATCCATTGATGGCTGGAGAGGCTCATACCGTCAGCCCTTTCTCCAGCCACATAAGGATGAGCCATACAGAAATACCAAACAGAAACAGAATCACCGGCATGTGGACAGTAACAAAAGTTTTGTTCATAAGCGGATACTCCCAAGAATTTGTTCGATCTCCGCGTCAGTCGGCTCCGGCGCGTCCAGGATGAGCGGACGAAACAGCATCGGACGCTGATTCTCACGGCGGGTCGTGTACGGGAAACGTCCAATCGCCATGCCAATCGGCATGTCGTCCAGAAACCGCCGCCACTCCTCATCACGAAAGCCTTTCTCCGACCGCGCCAGCGCGGACAGCAGAATGTCCTTGTCTTTCGGATTTTTGATGAAACCTGCAATGATATTGGAGCAGGACGAAATAATGTCGTCTGCAATCAAATGCGCCGCCTGAGTGATCAGATGCAGACGGACTTTGTACTTGCGCGCATCTCGAAAAAAATCAGCAAATCGCTGGACGGCAGATACGCCGCCCGTCTCGTCCCCTCCACCCTGTTCTTTGACGAAAATCTTGTTTGCCTCCTCAAAAAATATTTGCAGGAGCGGCTCATCCATGTTGATCTCGTGTACACGGCGGGCTACCATGTCCATGTACAAGTGCCAGCCCGTCCAGCCAAGCAAAAACGCTTTTCCAAAGTCGTCCAGGAACATCCCCCCTTCGACAATGGTCACTCCCCAAGGTTTGGAAAGGTCTTCGACTGGAACGGTGTCCGTGCCCGGCGCAAACTGCAATGCTGCTGATCCCTGAACGAGCGGGTGCATGCGAAACAGAATACCCTCCAGCACGCCCGCCAGCATTGTGTCGCGTCTAGACACACCGTCGAGTTTGCGCTTGACAACATCGTACAAGTCGCTCATGCCGATGGTCGAGCTGCGATGTACCGCCAGCGCCTGGCGGTCGGCAAGCGACAAATCGGCAATCTTGCGCCCAGCCCGTACACCCAGCAGCCCAGCCTCGCTTTTTTGTACGACCCCCAGGGCGCCATTGCGGACTTCCGGGTCGTCAATCAACACGCCTTTCTCGATATAAATCGTGCGCAAGGCTTCCAATAATTCCTGTTTTTGCCGCTTCACGCCAAGCTGGGCAATTCCGCCAAAGACATCCGCAAAGGCACGCCATTGAGTCTCTGGCGCGATGTTCCTGCCGATCTGCAGGGGATTCCAGCGAAACGGACGAACCGCGTCGGGCCACAATTGCAAAATGTTGACATGCCCTTCCAATCCAGGCGCGTTGAGCAGACTCCGCCAGCCGGCGCCAAAATCGAGGACAACCGTGCGCAGTTTCCAGCGCAGGGTGGTTTCATACGCCATGCGGATCATCGCCACTGACTTGCCAAAGCCAGTATCCCCAATCGCCATGGTGTGCATCAGGTTGTCCGGCGTCAGCCTGACCTGCGCGTTGGTCAAATCGGCAGTCTCCGGACTGTATTGATGTCCCAGCACCACGTCGCCAGGCATGTTCGGATAAAATCCCATCCCTTGCGGGATCGCCGCCATGGTGGTCGAGGCAGTACCCTCCTCAAAAAGCCCCGGCGCCGTGAGCGCCGCTAATTGACTGGCAGTCATCAGGGTCGCGTAGCGCGTCCACAACTCGCCGCTGAACGGGTCGCCGTTTTCAATCTCTGACCAGGGCGTAAAGGAAAAGGCGTGCGCCCGCAGTTCGTCCATGTCTGCCGGCGCCGGACGCATGGTCAGCACAGGTGTTGGCACGCTCGACCCGTGAAACGCCTGCGGAACAAGCGCATCCGCCGCCGCCGCGCCCTGCTCCGTATCGGTGAATAGGAAGGCGTTGGTCATAAACCCACCCTCCACCGAAGCCTGATTGACCAGCGACTCCAGCCGCCGCAGAACGTCTGTCAGGCGCTCCGCGACATCATCTTCCGTCTGCCAGGTGCGATTGATGGAGATGCCCGGCAGAAGACCAGTCGAGAAGCCGCCCGTCAGTCCCTGAGCCGATGCGCGGGACTGCATCTCTGACCACGCCTTCCCTTTGGCGTGACTCTCCCCCCAATTCTCGCTGCTGCCCCAGCTCTCGCTTTCGCTGTCCGACTCAGATTTTGAAACAGCGTGCATCTGCGACACCGCGTGCATCTCACTGTGAGCGCTCATCTCCGATGTGCTGTCCGATACGCCGTTGGCTTCCCCGCTGGAATGCCCACTGGTATGAGATGAGAAGGTGGATGTGGCGCTGAAACTACTGCTGCCCCAATTGTGACCAAAATTCCCCTTGACGCCAATCCCTATGGGTTCGGCGCCAAATCCAACGTTCCAGCCCCAGCCGCTCATCGTACCGCCGCCCGACGAAGACCCGCTCCCCCGAGACGACGATTCCATCCTGGACTCCATCGTAGAGTGCATGGTGCCGTGCGATGTGCCTTTTGCTGTAGTGTCGCTCTCGCCAAACGTCTCCGACGTGCCATTGGTGACCGTCGTGCCTTCCGCGTGCGCCTTTCCTACAGCGTGCGTATTGCCCCAGCCGTGCGAAGCGCCATCCTGTACGCTCTCGCTCGTTCCATGTCCGGCGCCCAAGCCTTCCATGCGGGATTGTCCAATCGCCGCCATCAGCGGTATCCCCAGGTTGAAGCCAATGCCAATCGTACCTTTGCGCCGCGACGCAACGTTGGACGCCACCTCGCTCACCCGCAAGAGTGTCTGCGTCATGCGGTCCCGTCCGATATGTTCTGCCAGCACCTGGAGAACAAAATTCTGCCGCAGTTTGGCAAGTCCGCGAAACAGCAGCTCGTTCTGCTCCTGGGCAAGATCCGCATCGGTATCGTCCCCCACCCCACCGTCACCAGCAGGACCGCGTTTCCCTTCTCGCGGGTCAGGGTGTCCGAGTATAGCGGCAATGTTCCTACCCTTTGCCGTAATGAATTCCAGATACCAACTCAACCAGTCCACATTAGGAGCGCCGAGCTTGGACTGCGGGAAGTTCGCCATCACCGCCTCGACCGTCGCCGCGCCGTTCAACGCCGCCTGCGCTGCATCGTCCAGCGTCGTCCCCTCCCCCGCGGCGCCAAAGTATTGCACGATACCCACATGGTCCGGCTTGTAAATCCCCATCGAGGTGTATACGAAATTCACACCGGCGTTGTGCAGCCCGCGCACTGCTCCCCATTGCTTGCCAAGCAGATCGTAGTCCTCACGCACCGAAACGGGTATCGTTTGCAGCTCGCGCAGCGCAACACAACGGTAGAATTCGTCCACGCCCTTTCTCAACTTGAACCACGCAAAGCGCACATCGCCGTTCTCGATGTGCAGCCCGTTGTCCAAAATTTGCAGCATCCTACCCCCTTCCCCTGGTGCGGACCTTGGTGATCAATTCAGCCGGCGTTCCAGGCGCAGGCGGATGCGCCCAAATTGCCTGCGCCAGCATCGCCAGAAATCCCAACGGAATGACGTACATGGCAACGCCAATCAGGGCATTCAGGTATCCCGCCCCCTGCGACATCATGGGATCAGTAAGGACCGACTCACCCAAACCAAAATTACGATAGATCATGAACCCCAGCCCTGCCATGGCGTACAGCCCCAATCCGCGAATGACGTTCCAGCGTTGAGCGGGCGGGTTGTATTTCTCCAGCGTCACTGCTGCCCATCCCCCCAGGATCATCACCAATAGGAAGACCGGCACGGGAGCAGGCGACAGGAGACTTGCTGCAATGGACAGCACCCCGGCGCCCAACGCCCACGCCCGCTGTTCGGCAGACGTAGTGACGATGAACGCCGTTGCCGCCGCGGTAAACAACAGCGCAACAACATGATCCGCCAGCGAGTAGAGAATGGCAAGAAATCCGTTCACAACCCAAATCAGACGTTCGATGATGAGTTCCATTGTGTCAGCAGAAATTCCCTACCACCCAGCCACTTCCAACGTGACCGGCGCATAGAAGGCAAACAGAACGGATACGGTTGTCATGAACACCAGCATGAGCAAGACCAACACAGCCAGCGCCGCGTCAAGCAGTTCGCGCTTACCGATCCTGCGGAGACGCTTGATGATCCCCTGCCTCCACGAAGGCATGGTGAAACGTGTAGTGATCATAAAAATCCTCCTGCCACAGGAATCCCGTCGAGAATGCGAGACACGCGGCTGGTTAGCTCCGCCATGGGAATTGGCTTTTCTACCGCATTGATGCCCCGCATGGTATATGCGTTCACGATCCTCACATCGGCGCTGCACACCAGCACGCGGTGCGCCTCCCTGCGCCGCTCCAGCGCTTTGTAAATTTCGTCCCCGGAAACGCCCGGCAAGTGCATGTCCAGAACAATCGCGTCCGGCAAACTTTCGTCCAGCCGCCTCATCCCCTCCGTGCCGTTCCAGATGACATCCACTTGAACATCTTTCAGCGACATCTCCAGCGCCATCTTGAACAGCAGGGACAGGTCGCGGTCATCCTCAATAACCAGGATTTGTTTCATCCCCGCCCTGCCTCATTTGACAATCGCAGTTTCCTTCAACCACACCGAAAATCGTCCCGCCGCGCCGCCAAAATTGCGCGGAGCGGTGATGGGCGTCCCGGATGTCTGCCCGCTGATGGTGATGTCCCACCAGCCCGGATCCGCCGTCTGAATGTGGTCGTAGGTCTCACTGATCGAGCAGGACCGTTCCGTCCCCAGCGCAATACGCGGATTGTGGAGGTACGCACCCGGATATCGAATCGAAAGCTCGTTCAGTATCCAGTCCTTCGATTCGTCCGAAAGACGCAGAACCGTGGACGCAAACGAGATGCACTCGTTGTACGTCTCAACGTGTTCCTCGCACCGCCAGTCCACGATTTTCTCGTGTCCCGCCTGACCGTTCTTCGTCGTGCAATTGGTCACGCCGTTGGCGTTCGGTCCAGGACGACACTCGGTCACAGGCTCCGCTGTCCAGGTGCGGCGGATGGTCGGCTCGACGTACACCGCGACGGAAATGTTCACGCCGGTCTTCTCCGGGTCCTGCCCCACCACCAGCGGAAAGTTCGGATACACCAACTGACCGCTGCGCACGATGCGCCCCTGCTCCACCACCGGCAACGGACACGCCGAAGGCGCAGGAGTCGGTCCGTCCGGGACCAGCGTCGGCGGCGGCAGGAGCAGGGATAGCTGCTCAGGCGTACAGCCGCCGGGGGTGTGGATACACTGGTCCGGGGGATAAAGCAAAATGACAGGGTAATAGTTGAAATCATTTATCTCTGTCCCGAACATACTCAACAGGAAATTTAACGTGTCAACGGCGGGAAACGACCAGATGTCCGTCTGTCCTGAAGTCACCGAAGAAAAGAAGTCGCCCCAATTCGTAAATCCCGCCGAAAGGAAACCGGTGTAATCCGAAATGCTCTGGTTGCCGCTCAAAATGCCGGCTATGAACGCCGCGTCGGTTGCGTAGCCGCTTGAATTTTCGGCGTTTGCACTCAGCGCCCCTACCGACGCCGACAGCCCCGATTCCTGAGGGTTCATTGCCATAAAAAGATATGTCGTGGCGGTCGGAAGGACAACCGTGTTCCCGCTGGGGGTGTAGTAAACGTGATACTCCGCATTGACATTCCCAATCCCCGGAATAGATGGCATCCAGTCCGCAGGCTGGGTAATCACGCCGCCATCGGTCAGGGCGCTGAAATTGATGTTCCCGCTGCCGTCCACCACCTCCCCCCAGACACTGTTTGTGTCAACCGGCGGATTGCCGCTTTGGGCAAGAACGGGCGATGAGGGAACAAGAAACAGCGCCAAACAGCAAAAGACAAACAGGAGGTTGACAAGTTTGTTGCGCATGACAACAGATCCCTTCTAACGACTTTCGTATTTTTTGGTTTCCTGCTCGAACAGCACGCGGTTCAGCAGCCACTTCCCCTCTTCGTTCTGAACGACATGAATGTACACAGGCAGGATCGTTCCGTCCAAGGTCATTTCGGTTTTCCAAACCTGCGAGCCGTCATCGAAGGTCTCCACAGATTCGATGAACGCAGCGGAGGCAGTCTTGCCATTCTGCGGCGATTTCCAGATCGCTTCCGCATACATGCCCTTGAACACCACGCACCCCTTCTCGCTCATGCCGGCGCACACCCGCGCCTCCCATTCGGCGCGCTCCCCTGACGGAGAGTACATGGACTCCAGACTCGTCAGAGCCGGTTCGTCCGCCTGCGCCGCCTGAACTGCCTCGGCGCGCGGAAAAAATTCCTGCAGCAGCCCCTGCGACCAGACATAATAGCCGCCCAGCACAGCCAGGATAATTAGCAGACCACTGACGGCGTTTGTCAGCGTTTTCTTCGACAGCGTAATTTCCATCTCAATCCTCCTGAAGCGAAATTCCGGGAGCGTACAGCACCCGGTCCAAATACCAGCCATCCGCCCCGCGGCGGACCAGCAGGAAAACGTCCGAGTTCGCCTCCACTCCCCCATCGAAGACCGTCAGCCCCGCCTTCCAGACCCTGGTATTGTCGTCAATCACCGCCGCCGCTTCGTCTGACAATACTGTCCCGGAGGCGTCATTGTTCGACTGCGCCGCCCACAAGTCATCTGCGAGATGATCTTTGAAGTACGCGCAGCCCCCCTCGGTCATTCCCGCGCAAACAAACGTGAGCCAGCTCTCTTTGTCACCTCCAGGCGCGTACATGGCGGTGAGCGCAGTCATCGCCGGCGCGCTTTCAGGACGCCCGATAATCGGCGCCGGCGCCGTCTGCGCAAGGTCATCCACCCCACGCAAAACGCCAGCAGACACTGCGCCAATCACCGCCAGCGCCATCACAAGAAACAAGAAGTTGAGCTTGAACGACATGATTTTCTCCTTGTGTCTCCCCATGGTTGGAAAATAAAAAGACCCCTTCCGTTCGGAAGGGGTCCTGCATTTCGACTGGTAGGTAGACTCCTGCCTGGGAGACACCAACAGCCGCTATTTTACAGACGCCTGCAATTTTGTCAAGGCAAGACAGTTCGCCTTTCAGAAGCGTAAGCCTCTTTCATCGCCTTGAACTGTTCGGGAGTGGGAATGTTGGGCGCAAGGCGGCAATAGACTACAGCGACATGAGGATTGTATTCCGCCCCGTCCCAAACGCCGATTTCAAAGGTCTTCCACCAGGACGGCAGAAAATTCCACAGCGTCACGCCCTGGGGAATTATGTCACGGTCGCGGCGGTCAACAAATATCTGGAGCGGTTTCCACATCCCGGATAGTGTGTAGTAACCGGTGAGAAAGAACATCGGGAAATCGTGAACAGCTTGATGTACTGCAAAGCACATCCCCTCCTTGACATCCTTATTCGGGTGCTGCGCCTGATACTTCCTGGCAAGATCGTCGTATCCCATCTTGCGCCACATCACGAGCTGGTAGTAGCTCAGCCCCCTGAACTGCGGCATGTCCATCGGCTGCCCGGCGCGCCAGACAAACCACAGAATAACGTACATGGCCGTCAGTTTGAACAGCAGGGAAGCTGCCCTGCGAAGTGAAAATTTTCCAGTTTGAGCGTTCATGTTTTTATTTTCCTTTTGGTTTTATGTAATGGTTCGTTTGGGTTCAGGTTCCAAAAGGCTCAACAAGCAAAAGTCAACGCGCTTCGCGTTTCACCCAGCGGTGACCGCGAGCCTCCCAGCCTAACGAACGGATTATCCGCCAGGCGGTCGTCGGGGCGCACTTGAACGCCTCTCTCGCTTCACGCGCAGACGGAACATACCCGTTTCGCTCGATGAACTCGCGGATTTTCTCCCGCAGCATTTCAACTTCGGCTCGCGTTTTTCGCATCTTGCTCCTTTTGAAACAATTGTTCCTTCAGAGCGTAAAATATACACCCATACAGCACGGGTGTCAATACGATTTTGGAAGCCTTAGTCCCTACAAAATCCCTACACTTTTCCCTAGTGTTCCAAGTGTTCTGTATCCTCTGTTTTAAGGGCGTCGTTCCACTTCCAGCAATTATCGGGCGATTTCCAGCCGCTGGTGTTGATAATGCGTCCCCTCAATTCCCGCCGTGTCCGATAGATCATATCCTGGCTGAAGCCCTGCTCACGCCCAGCAGTGAGAACCTCTTTGACTTTCACGCCATCAGGGTTGGCTCTCAGCAGGTCTTCGAGCCACTCGCGGCACTCATCGCGCCGGGTGGGTTCGCGGTAGGCTTGCGGCGCCTGTGTTTGCCAGTCAATCAGCGCCCCCTGCGTTTTCGGGCGTTCATGGGGATTGTCGGACGGGGTCTCGATCAAGGCGGTCAGTTGGGCAAGGAAGTGATCAATACACAAACGAACATGGACAGTTGGAACCCCGCCAAACATGAAAACAGCCTTTTCGATCAACCCTTTTTTGATCAATTTTCTCAAGGCGTAATCAGCCTGCTCCGGACTGAGACGACAGCGGTCCCACCATTTCGAGCGGGGAACAGCGTTCCACAAAAATCCGTTCCGTTCCACGCGCAGATTGGAACCACCCGCCTTGTTCGGCAGATACCAGGAAACGATCTCGCTGAGCACCGCACCAGCCGCAAGGTCTTCAGCCAAGTCAATGTAAGCTAGTTTGACGTCCAGCGCGTCGCGCGTGGTCGCCTCCCAGTGCAGAAATTGCTGGAATTTTTGGTCTGTTTCATTCTTCAGGGATATTTCGTTTCTCATCGTTACTCCAGAAAGTTTTTGTATGAGCGACAAATTCACCGAGCAGGTCCATGCGTATTGCCTCCTTTGCGCCTGGGGGATGCCCACAGGCTGTCTGCCAGCCCGAGGTCCACAGGGTACAGGAACAGGGCGGTCAGCATCCACGATATTGCGTCCTCGTATGTCTCGTCACCACTCGTCCACGGTAAACGTAGTTCTTCCGACTTCTCCAAAATTACCTCTATCATGATGGTTGACGCCTTTTCCGCCAGGTCAGGAATGCCCACAAAGATCTTGAGCGGACCTCCCTGCCCTATTCCAAAGTGCCGCATGACCACATCCCAGATCAGCCTCGTTACTGCATCACGATACAGGATCAGCCCCGACTTTCTGCTTTCAATCCATGCGTACCCCTCTTTCAACTCCCGCAGAAGCCCAGCGTTTACGGGCAGATGCAAAAAACCCCGCAGCGTCTGAACGGATTCGTGCGGAAAGGCGGAATACTTGCGCGTGTGACTATCCTTCCGCATAGACCTGCGATAAATATTCATCGCAATCTCGCAAAATCCCGCAAGCTGCTCCGCTTCATGCGACGGCAATTTGACAGGCTCCAATTTGATTTCATCCAGCATCGCCAACACCTGCTTGGTATGGGGCGCTGCCCTGTAATTCAACGCCCCCCCAGCGCTTGACGACACCTGAACCACCCCACCATCCCGCTTTTCAATCAACGGAAAACGCTCAAGCTCGGTAAAGGCTGGATTGGAAACAAAAGCGTCAATCGTCGTGTAGCGCGGCGTGAACGGCGGCACAACGCCCGCCGGGAACATGCTTCCCAGCGCCTCCTGCCACAGGCGCACGGTCTGCGGCAGCGCGGCAGCGCTCAGGTTGAAAATAAACAGGACGTCGGAGCGATAGACACCACGCCCTGCTTCCCTGCGGAAGAATTCCCCCAGCCGTTCGAACTTCTCCATGGCGCGGGCAAGGTTGTTGCGCTCCAGTCTCTGCTCGATCTCGATGAACTGCATCGCGCCGTCCGAAAGAGGCACAACCACATCTATACGGACATTCCTGCCATCCGCCAGCAGAAAAACCTTCTCAAACTCAACCTTCGTCCCGTCAGACGTCAGCGCTCCCACCAGAACCTGGCAGTAGCGGTGCGCCAGTTCGAGCGGGTCGGAGGTGGTTGGCGCCGCAGCGTCCGCCAAGCCATGTTCATGCAGCCAGTCCACGCCAGCCTGCGTGAGACGATAGACCTTTTCTGGGCGTCCCATTTTCTCAATCTTGGCGACACGTTGTTCTCGCAAAAAACCCAGACGCACCAGGCGGGTCAGAGACGATGTTATGTTCTGCGGCGATAAAGTGGGCGCCGAAAGCCCAGCAGTCAACTTGGACACCAGTCCTGGATAAGCCGCTTTCATCACAAACACATCATACCGATTCAATTTCAAAACCATAGATACTCCGTCAACCCGTCTCCCCAATTTAATCCCACACATCCCTTTCCCCTTCTATAGCAGTTAAATTGGGGGGGTTAAATTGGCAATTTCCTTCTTGAAAACAGCCAACAGGGTAATTTAACTACTTTTTAGGGTGAGACTTAAATTGGGAGTTAAATTGGCAAAACCATCAGGCTAATTTAGCCTCCATTGACCACCGGAATAGACATGCTTTCCGCCGGCCAGTCGCTTGGGTATTTTTTCTTGTGTTGGATTGCCTCCGAGTAGACGCGCAAAGCCTGCTCGCGCAACTGCTGGGAAGCAATATGCCACTCGATGTTGGTGGCAACCAGATTGGAGTAGGTGTCGCCGCTGACCGGCGTTGCCACAATACTCACCTGCAAGTGCGTTGGACCGACGTTCGATGCTTTTGCCGCCTGACAGTAGGAAAAAATCTCAACCGCCAGCTCGTCGATTGCCCAAACGGGATGATACTGCACCCCCGCCCTTACCTTGAAGTGCACTATCGGTGATTGCGTGATACCGGTTTTCATCAAACCGGCACGGATGCTGTCGTACATCACCGCCCCATCGAGACGTACAATCGCATAATGAGCCTGATTCTTGAACATCTATCTTCTTCCCAACAGCGATGAAATCTTGACCAGCAATTCCTTCGGCTTAAAAGGCTTGGTAAACACGCCTTCGGCTTTTTCAACAAATTCCGATGCGGCGAATACGTCGGCTGTCACGATGACGACGGCGCTGTTACCGTGTTTTCGGATCGCGTCAAGCACTTCGCTGCCGCTGACGTTTGGAAGGTGCAGGTCCAAAAGCACCAAATCGGGCGTATCCCCTTTTTCTATACTACGAATGGCGCTCTCGCCGTCTTCCGCCTCCTGGGTTTCGGCGTTGAGACCTTCAACCACCATTTTGAGCAGACGACGCATATCCGCGTCGTCTTCGACGATCAATACTTTCATGGGGCCTCCCAAGGTAATGTTACGGTGAAGGTACTCCCCTCCCCCGCTTTGCTGACCACTGTAATGTCGCCGCCCGCAAGAGCGGCAATTCGTTTGGCAATGGACAAGCCGAGTCCAGCGCCTTGATGTTTGCGGGTGTCATAATCCGAGGCGCGGCGGAACGGCTCGAAAATATCCGGCAGCCGCTCCGGCAGGATGCCGATACCCGTATCCGAAACAACGATCTGCCAGGTTGAATTTTTCCCGCAACGAAAAGACACTTTTACCCCGCCCGCCTCGGTGAATTTGATGGCGTTTCCAACCAGGTTAGTGACAACCTGCTGTAAGCGGTGCGGATCGCCAACAAATTTTTGAGGCAAGTCTGCGTCTACGTCCACCGCAAACGAGATTCCTTTCTCAACCGCCATCAATGCAAATTGATCACGAATCGCGGATGCCAGCGTTCTCACGTCAAAGGATTCTTTTGACAATCTCAGTGCGCCTGCTTGAATTTGGGCATGGTCAAGCAAATCATTCACCAGCCTCATCAAGCGTTCCGCATTTGCCTGAATGCGCTCTGCCATATCCGCCGAGTCGGGCGACATTTTGAGCATTTCAGCAAATCCAAGTATCGCCGCCAGCGGCGTGCGCATTTCATGGCTGACCACCCCCAGAAGGGCGTCTTTGGCGCGCTCGACCTCGACCTGCCGAGTGATGTCCCGCACAACGGCAACGTTCCCAACCCCTTCGACACGGCTCCAAGTAAAAGACAAACTGCGCCCTCCCAATTCGCGGTAGTCATCATCCAGAAGGTTGTTCAGCTTGTGTATCTCGCCGTCTAACAAATTCAAGGCTGGAGGGTTGGCAAGCGTTATTCGCCCCTGTTCATCCAGTACGATCACGCCGTCGGCGACACCGCTCAAGATAGCGCGATTCGTTTCCGCTTCGTTGCGGGCGTCCCGTATGGCACGATTGGCAATGGACATACCCAGCCAGCCCAGGACAGATACTACAACAACCGTGAACATGGCAAATATATTCACCTGTTCGAGCGTTTCGGCGTATGCCACTAGAAACACGAACACACCGACATCCACAATAAACACCGATGCGGGCGGCAGAACAATCAAGCTCAACACAATGGGAAGAAACCAGAAAATCAGCGAACGTCCGTTTGCGAGTTCACGGGGATGATCTGCCAGAGCGGTTATTGCCAGCATGGCAGCAACAAGGACTATGCCAACGATGTTCTTGGGTACTTTTTGCGAACGGTTGGCGCCGAAAAGAGTCAGAGAAATCAAAAACATAAAAGCGCTGCCGATAAGAATGATCTTCGCTTCGTCGTCGTGCAAAATATCGAACAGCGAATCGCCATACGCAAACACGGACGCCATCGCCGCCAGAGAAATTGTCAGAAAAGCCAACAGCACAATATTCAGAATGCGCCTCATGCGAAGATCGTCGGGCGCAAATGTATTTGGAATTTCAAGTTTACGAATCAGTTTCATCGTGCCTCGGTGTAAATTTTGATGTGTCCAAGATGAAATTGTTTATCGCCGCCATCTTGAAAATGGAGTGACATTGCCGGGGCAATTTCCCACCAGCGGCGGGCAGTGGACGTTACCAGATAGTTATCGCTCCAAACGTGAACTTCCAACGGTCCAAAGGGAGGCAAAGACATACTGCATAATTTTGCGCCGTCCACATAAACACTGCCGAACCACTCGGCGCTTGTGTGCCAGCGCAAAACAATCTTGTAAACGTGCCAGGTATGACTATCCACGCCAAGCGCTTCGACGCGCACCGGGTTCCAGTCCAGCGCCAGGTAGCACAACGGACCGCTGCGACCGAAAATGGACGATTCCTGTCCAACAATCGAAACACCGAACATATCGAACGCCCCCGCAAACATGCCATCCTGCCGCAGGGTTTCAGACGGCTGAAAAATAACGCCCGCTGTGCCGTAAAAAGTCTTACTTGTTTTTACGGAAAACGCCAAGACCACATCCTCGGACGGGGTGGGCATAAATGCCTGTCTGCCAATAAGCGAGACGTTGTTGTATTGCCCGGCAGCAGGTCTGGCAAAAATGTTATCCGATTCGGTCGAAAAGAGACCGTCCGGAAAATGATAAATGGTCAATCCCTGTTTTGCCGTAACTGCGGCGGCATGAAATGCCTTATCGTTCGAGATTCTCCCTCCGCCATTGATGACGACAAACTTCCAGAAAGTTTCGGATAGACCGTCTTGAAATCCATCACTCAGCGCTGGCGGGTTGCGAAAATCCAACGGCAGAGAATTTACACGGTCGAGCAGCCGTCTTGTTTCGCGGCGCACGGACCAGACGGCATGTAACTGGCGGTAATTCAACACGGAAAACAAGGCAGCGAACAAAACAACAACCGCGAGGAAGCCAACACAGATTTTCATGATTAGATTTCCTCCACCCGTTCCTCGGAAATAATTTCGACGCCGCCATCGAAGAACTCAATTTTTTCAGATTTTGTGACATGCTCCCGAATCTCAGGCGCTTGATCACCCAGCAGAAAACGCATCAATTTCCGCGCAGCCCGCTCGTCCGTTCCCATCGCCTGCACCCACAACTCAGCGGCGTCGTCAAGTTCGCCGCTGTACGCCTCATGCAGCTGCCCTTTCGAGACCCTGTACGCAATCTCAAGCAGCCTGGCTGGAGCCAATCCTGCCAGCTTGTCGTACTCATCCCCGGCGCCGCTTTGAGGATCGTCTTTGAGCCGGGCAAGCGCGTAACTCAGGGGCTTCTCGATCCCCTGTCCCTGCGGAGATAAGGCATACAGCAGCCAGGATACCAGCGCAGTGCTGGAAGCCCCCCGCACGTCCTTTTGCGTTTTTGGATGCACCCGATTTTGAATCAGGATGCGGTCCAGAACCCACGCCGAGGGCGAAGCCCCCACCGCCGCCGCTTTCACCGTTTTGTCGTTTTTGTCGTTTTTTGTTTTTTCGGCGCTTAAGCTTAAGTCGGTGTTAACGGTGGTGGTTTTAAGAGTTAAAGAGTTGGTTTTAAGAGTTAAAGAGTTAATTAAGACTCTGACACTTGCGCCAACGGATTCTGTCATTCGCGCCACTCCAATACTGTCATTCGCGCCACTCATTACTGACACTTGCGCCACTCCAATACTGTCATTCGCGCCATTGGCTACAGCCGCTTCGAGCATCTCGCGGGGAAATTCTTCAAGGAGCACCTTGAAGGTGCGCGGCTGCCCCGCGAAATCCAACTGCGGCTCATCCTTGGTGATTTCGCTTATGTAAATGCTTACAACAGGTTCTTTGAGCCATTCCCAAATGGTCTTTGGTCTCGAAAAACCCAGCCAGCCAGCAATTTCGGCATATCCCCCTCTGACCACAACACGATTCCGCACTTCCCCGCTTTCCGGGTTGACATAGCACATATCCCGCAGAAGAGTAAGCGCCCAGGCAGGTCCCTCCCCCAAATGCGGGAGGATGGTGCGCAAAAAGTATTCTGTGATTTTGATGATGTTGCCCGGCGCCATAATGTGGTTCTGAAGCGCCGAGGCGAGAGCGTCCAGATGGACATCGGGTTCGTCTCTCCCAAACAACTGCCGCACAAGCTGAGTAACAGTCAGCGGATCGCTTTCGTCCGCTGCGTCCAGCGGGATAAGTTCATCCAGCGGCGTTTCCGCTGCGGCGCGGAGTACGCCTTCCGGTCCGCCAAATTTGTCGATGTGACTGGAGAGCCAACGGGTGAGCGAGCAGGTATCCGCAGGCGTAAGAGGCAGGGTCATGGCAACTGTATA
Organism: Anaerolineales bacterium; assembly: GCA_034432325.1. GTDB lineage: Bacteria > Chloroflexota > Anaerolineae > Anaerolineales > Villigracilaceae > Defluviilinea. Next base: position 23,546 of record DAOUBY010000056.1, on the reverse strand, counting down.
ACGCCGCGGCAAACGCCTGGGATTCGACGCCGTATTGTCCCACTGCGCTCCGTGGTCGCTAACTTCAACCAGCCCTTTGAGTTTCTGCCAGGTGCCGGGGTTCTCGACCCGCCGCCAGTAGGTACGCTCCGAACATCCTGCAAGAGCGGCGATTTTGTCGCCGGGAATACGGTTGGTCGCTCTGCCCGTGTGTGATCCAGCCATGTAAGCCGTCTGCCTAAACGCAACGTACAGCCAGGCAAGAGACGGTCCGAGCCGCCGCAGCCAGCGGCGGAAATAACCAGGCAAATAAACCGCCCGATTAGGACGCACGACACGCTCATAAAGCGAGTCGTAGTCGGCTAGAGATACCTCCACTTCGTCCTCAGGCTTGCGTGCTTTCAGAGCGTCGTCCGCTGCAAAAATAGCAGAGGCGGTTTCCTGCACGTCATCTTCCGTTTCCGCGTCCACTGCAAACTGAACGCTCATCTCCGTATGCGTGATTTCCGCCAGCAGGCGTTCAACCTGGGCGGTCAGACGTTCTGACAGCCATTCTTTGGCGTACTGGTTGCGCACGCCCACAATCAATAATGTGCCTTTTTGCGCTATGGGGCGGGTATCTTTTACCCAAGTCTCAAATGACGCTTTCCCCATTTCTGTTTGCAATTTTGCGAGTACGGATTGCCAGATTTGCGTGATGTTCATTGTGTTTTTTCCTTTCACCAAGAATTTTTATGAAAAATTTCTAAAAACTCACAGGAAGCCCTACAATGGGCTTTGTTTTTTTAGCCATGTCACAGGTCAAAATGTGAAAATCAGGAGGCTCCCAGGGCTTCCTGTTGAACCAACCTGAACGGACACCTGAACGACACCTGAACGATGCCTGAACGTAGAATGAACGACACCTGAACGATGTCGTTCAGGTGTCGTCTTGCGCCCCGGAAATTCTTCGCGTTTTCCGAGAAAGTTGAAGCCTCGTTTTTGGATCACCATGCCGCACTCACTTTCTGAGACACGACAACGGTCTCTTCCTTCAACTGCACCTCTCCCCTTTTGTAGGCGGCAATTGCATACTCCAAGAGGAATACAACTACCTCCCCTGGAGAAACGGCTTTACCGGCAATAGCCTTGATTTGAACATCCACCTCCCTGCCCCACCGATAGCCCAGGAATACAGCCTTTGCCTTATCTTTCTTCTGTTGTTTCCGCACGGGCTGCGGGATGTCTTGCGGTTCCATCCACCCCTCCATAAGCGTCACGCCCATCCTGCGGCGTCCCTGGCTCGCGGGCAGGAAATTCATTTGCAATTTCCCTGACCGCACGTGCGTCAGGGAAAACTTCATCAATTCACCCGCCACGCTGGATGTAGTCGTCATGTGTTTTTGAGACAATCCCAGCACCGCCGCTTGAACATCCTTTGCCCGCTCATGCAAAGGCGAGGGAATGAAGTAGGTACTCACTGGATGACGCTGGTCCCAAAGGCGTTTTTCCCGCCTTCGTTCTTTCGCAAAGGGAATCGTCTCCACGGGCTGCTGCGGTTCCTGTCTGATCCTGTCAAATGCGTTTCTGCGGGGCATCGGCATTCCTTTCTATTTCAAGACCGTTTCACAACGATCCGCGCCAATTCATCGTACTCGTTGGAGGCGCGGCTGGCAGGGGCAAACTCAAAAATGGTCTTCCCTTCTGCCGCGCACTCGCGCAACACGGTCGCGCGATGGATGGGAGGCAGTACGCCCTCGCCAAATCCAGTCCGTAGTTCCTCCAGGGACTTTTTGCTTTCGCTGGTTTGCTCGTCGTAAAATGTTGGAAGAATGCCCAACAGCTCGCCGGACCAGCCTGCCTCTTTCCTCAACGTAGAGAGCAGTTCCATCATTTGCGCCAGCCCATCCATCGAGAGAAATTCCGTCGCGGTCGGGACCAGCGTTAAATCGGATGCGTAAATGGCGCGCTCCTGGATGCCGCCCACCGATGGGGCGGTGTCAAAGATGATGTAGTCGTATTCTTTCGAGAGCATCCTGAAGATTTGCCGAATCGTTCCAATCGAACGATTTTCGGCGTTGATCACAATTTGCGCAGTAGCGGTCGAGCGGTCGCCAGGAATCAGGTCAAGTCCAGTGCGTCCCGTCTCACGAATCCACTGGTGGATGTCCGAGACCGGATTTACCAGAACATTGAACACGCCTCCCTCCGGGTTGACAGCCAGCGAAGTAGCGCATTGTCCCTGCGGGTCGAAGTCTGCCAGCAGGACGCGGCGCTCCCGCAGAGCAAGAGCATGGGCGACGGTGACGGCGGTGGTGGTCTTCCCCACCCCGCCTTTTTGGTTGGCAATGGCAATAATTTTTGCGGTCATTCGACACCCCGGAAGAGTCTGGTTTGCGTATTGACTTGGGGCTGGTGAACAACGTTTGATCTTGCACCCTGCCAAACGCGCACCTGCCCGGTTCTAACGTTGGTGAAAATTGTCCCTTCCGGCCATGTTCCGTATTCCACATCGGGCGCGCGAAATTTGCGCCCAACAAACTCCGGGTCGGGACAGTATGAAATGAGCCAGTCAAATTGTTCTTTCATTCTGTGTCTCCACATAAAAAAGCCTGATTGACCCAGCCTTCGATTGGACTGGAAAGTTCTACCCAGATGCCGCCTTCCGCATCCTGACGATCTCCGCTCAAAGAGACAATTTCTCCTTCGGCAAGATAGCCGCGTACTTCACTTTTGCTGCCTGGTCGAAAACGTACATTCAGGCGTCCGCCAGGCATATTTGTACACACCCTGACGGTGAACGACGCAATGATGGTTTCCTCTTGATGAGGAGCATCTATAACAAGAATGGGCGCCGCCGTTTTCGCCGTTTCAATAGGGCGGGGAGAAGCCGCAGGTGTAAGCCCTGGTACATACGCATTTGGGTCAAATCCTGCGCAGCCTCCCAGGATAAAAACTAAAAGCGGCAATAAAAATTTGGCTTTCATTTTTCCACCACCGCACAAAGATGCTGGTTACAAGTCATCGGTACAACATCACCTACATTTGCGCTGGCGTAGGTTTCGGCTGACACAACATAACTTTCCACGTTTCCGCCAACATCAATAAGCAGGATGAATTTTTCGGAACCGGAAGTGGTGTTTACGACAGGATGGGAGTCCGGCACAACAACGTAAGTGGTGTTTGTGCTTGGTGGGGAATATGTTTTGTCAACCACTACGCCGTTTACCGTGTGATAGCCGGTCAAATACGCGCGGCCGGCAAAAAACAGCAGCACAACTACCAAAACAGTCAATGCGGCTGCAAATCCGGTCTGAACGATTTTCTGTGTGTCCATATATCTACCTGTCTAATGCGTCGAGCCTTGTATTTCCTTCGGCGTCTTCGGCAAAACTGGCATTTTCAATCAGCGCCAGAGCGACGGGCTTTCCGTTTATCTCCATATTCAGCGCCTTTACGCCGGACAAGCGGTTTAGCGTACCCAGCGCTCCCAAGACCATCGCCAGGGACTCGCTCAACGTGGGCAGCCGTCTGGCGCCCCGTTTCTGGACCTGGATGGGGTTGGGCAGTTTGATTTGCATGACCGCATCCAGGTCCAGAGAGAAGAGGCGCTGCGCCGTCCGGCTTAGCGAGGGTCCGGGGTGTTTCCGTTTTTTCCGAAATCAGGCTCGAACTCCTTCCACTTCATGAATTCCTCCTGAGTCGGAAATCCCTGTGACGGCTTCCATTTGGAGCAGCGCGGATAATGTTTTTGGTTCGTTAAGCCGCACTCGTCACAACGTTCCTCATCTTGTGGGTTGTTTGCGGCGGCGGACGTAATTTTGTTTTTCAATTCCTGTAATTTGTCCGCCAAACCCGCATTTTTCTGCTGCGGAATATTTACGCCCGGCAGGGTTAGCCCGGTGGCGCCCATCAAAGACCCAAGATGTCCGCCGGCGGCTTTATTTAACTTTGCCATCATCGCCGCTTCGATCTCTGCCATAGCGACATTTTGTTCCGCAATCTCACTAAACGAAATTAGCATGGTGGCGCGCTTTTGAGTGTATTCCTGCGCCTGCTTCAGCTGGAGCGCCATGCGGCGGAGTTCAAGTTCTCCTTTTTCTCTCTGCTTTGCCATTTCCTCGTCTTGCGCCCGCTCCGCTCTGCGGCGGCGGACGACAGGGCTGGTCATGTGATAGACGAATCCAGCCAGAACATTCAAGACGATGATGAACGGAATCCCGAACCACGCAATCGTCCTTACAACAGGCGGCAGGGCATCGGCGCTCCCATACGCCAACGTGTCCACCACGCTTGTGATGAAAACGCCGAAAAGGTCAAGCACGAACATGCCCATGCTTGCCCAATTTTGAAATTTTGTTGTGGAATTGAACATCCATGCTACCGACCAAAAAACTGCGCCAATGTCCAATCCCCACAGTCCAATGAGCGCCATGATTTGGAATTCGTCGGACACGGAGCCGGAAAGGAAGTGCCACGATCGATAACCGGTGTAAACCAGCAATACTACGTCAAGGATGATCACGGCCAGATCGCCGAGACCGAAGCCGCCGTGATCTTCCTCTGCGGCTTCCGCCGCTGCCGGAAAGATCTTCTTGAAGATCTCATCGAGATTGTTCTTGAACGTACTCATCTTGCCTCCAGAAATATTTTGTCGTGCGTGATAGAATGGAGGCGCAGTTCCTTTTCTGCGCGGGCGCCGCTTTGATGGCAAATCAGGCGGCGTCCGAATTTATCTGCGCCTTTGGATACGATGGGGGAGTATCAGCCGTTGTCACCTCCTTTCTTTTGATTATGAGACAAGGAAAGTCTTGCTTCTCTTCTTATTCTGAAAATCAGCCCCCAGCGTATGGTAATAAACAGCAACAACACTGCCGCGAATGTGGCGGGAAGTATCCGAATGACCAACCAGCCATATTCCCAGCCCAACAATTTCATCGCCCCCCTCCATACGATCCATCCCACGACGCCCCACAGGGTCATCGCCCCCCACAGATGCCCCTGCTGTCCTCTATAGAACAACCACACCACCAGGAGGGACGACAGAATCGCTGGGGCGGCAGTCAGCGCAAAGAGGGGCAGGTGAGGAGTAAACGAACCGTAAAGCCGTTCTACGGTTGTCCCCATCAGGAACGTGCCTCCCAGCCAGCCCAGGAACGCCAATGCCCGTAGAAGCCAGGGCAAAACAAGCAAAATTGCGGCAAGGAGTCCAAGAAGAACCACCGCCAAAAATTCCGCCAGAATTTGAAGCGCCTTCAGGATGACATTCAGGAGGTTGAGGATGATGCTAAAAAACATTTTGGTCTATCAGGAGGTAGAATTGCTGCAATTCCAAAAACCGGAGAAGTGAAATGGTGGACAACAAGCTATTGGAAATCACCCGCGACCCGCGCCTGCCTGTTGCCTTGACACTGGTTGTCAACGGAGCGGTCATTTCAGGAATGCTGATCAGCGAGCAGGAATTTTTTGTAGAAAGCCTGCGCGAAACCAAGAAGCAGTACCAGGACAGGGGAGGAAACTGGTGGAATGCCATTGAGGACCTTAGTTTGAACCTTTCCCGCTCGCCGACGGGCGAACACTATATTCATCTGGCGAATGTAGAGATTCATGTGGCACAAGGGGATAACTATATCCCTGTACCAGCCCTGCGAATTTCTTTAGAGCACGTATCAGCGTGGATGTTTGGTTTTCCAGCGTATTCCATAGCAGTATCAGAAGGCGCCATGCGGCGGAGGGCTGCGGAAGTGAGTTCAAAGCGTTCCGCTCGGAAATGATGCTTTCCAGCATGAATTCTTGGTACGCTTTCTCTCTTTGCCTCATCCACTCAGCAAACGCCTTTTTATCAAGCTTCGCACGCATTTCTTGTTCTTCTTGAAACCGCGCGTCTGCGATCTCCGCAAAGGCAGCCAGGATTTTCATCCGCCTGGCTGTATAACGACGTGCTTTCCATGTATTGATCATTGGCGTTCCTCCTTTTGGTTTGCCGAATTGGTTTTCACGATCAACACCAGGGTGGGCTTGACTTCAATCACGTCCAAATCGTTGATCTCCAGGTATTCAATCAGCCGTTGGAGGGGGACTGTGATAACGACACCAGGCTGATGTGATGGCAACTGGACCGGCTTTTCCACGGGCATAGAGTCACCTACTGACTCATCTTTTTTTGCGCGCCTCGTCGCGCACGGCTTGCAGATTGAGAATCTCCGCCACTTCAAAGCGCGGCGGAACAGCGCCCGGCACGGGCTTCAGGCGCAGGACGAACGGGAAATAGCCCATGCGCCCATGCAGTTCAGCCAGCGTCAGCGCGGCGATGGGGGCCAGCGCAGGCAGATTGATGATGATAGGCGCGGTCTGCCACTCTTTGGGCGAGAGGGGGACAGCCTCAACCACCTGCCGCAGTTGCGGCAGGAAGGGCTTGTCCTGCTCGAATTGAATCGGCTGATTGATGACTTGCTCGACCTGCACCCCCGCCAGCGCCTCGACCTGCGCCTGCTGTTCGGTGGTGATGGGGTGGGCAAAATTCAAAAGTATAGAACGCATAGACGGCATCCCTTCTAGAAATTGAAAATCGTCCCCCTTCACACCACCGCAGGGGGATTGGTCCCGATAATGGGTCCCTCGTTTGCTCATTCGAGCCGCGTCGTGGTCACGCTCCGTTCCCGCCGTCCAGCATGTCCGCTCGTCAGCGGTACGCTCGCCTGCATCCTTGTGATGGGCAGATTCCCATCACTCGCTCAGGTCAAGGGTCTCCCGTCACGAACGGGAACGGTTTGCCCGTCTCTCCGGGCTGTCGCCCTGCCTGTTTCCCAGCACTTTCGGGTGTGTGGGCTTCACCGCTTCGCAGAGGGGGCTGCTACTCCCCAGCGGTTCGGCAGTCCAACCGGGTGAGACTTGCACCCACCGCGAAAGCGGGGACAGCGCTCCCGCCACTATGCCGGTTGGTTGGAGGAGGCACCATGTCAAGGTTCAGAGTGGAGAGCGCAGGAGTCGAACCTGCGTGGCGGGTATTTCTCCGGCGGTTTGCCCCGCCGATTTAGCATTTCCCGACCACCCCTCACATCGGGGCGCGCCTCCTCTACGCTATCTCTCCCATAAAAAACACCCTGCCGGGATTAGCAGGGTGTCTGTCTCATCTGATATACTTCTATCGGGGTGAGCAGCGCACACTGCTTGCCTCACCGTGAGCGTGTTACCGCACGGCTCACGGAACGCCCCGGCTGGGCGCACAACGCCCTCGCTGGGGCGTTGTGTTTGAGGCTTGAGTGGTTGGTTTGGAAAGGTGCTAAACTAATAAAAATATAGCACAAATCTCTACATTTTGTCAATAAAAATGTAGAGATTTTAAGATAAAAAAACGGCTCTCGCCGTTTACATTTCTGCAACTACTAGTCTGTCAATCGTGAATTTTTGGATTGTGATAACGGCTTCGACCTTGATTCTCGACTAAAAACGAACGGAATTTCAGTTGCAGAATCCAAATTTTAGCCTGACAGACTACTACAAAGACAGCGGACCAGTCTTGCGTTTATAGGGTAACCCTTGGCTGTCAAAAAGTCGTCGCCCTTGTTTTGGATCACGAGTGTGATAAATTGTAGCACAATACGCTATATCTGCTTCATCCAGCAACACCCGATTCTTCTCAGTACCAAGGCGCTTAATTATTCCCAACTTAGTCCACCGCCAAATCGTAGGATTTGGCACATTGTATTTTCTTTCTGCTTCGCTAATCCAAATCGGCACGCCTTTCAAATGGGCGTGTTTTTTGTATTCCGGCAAATCTTCTTTGCGAACAACCGCCTGCTCTCTCACTTCCTCTTCGCTTACGACCATTTTTCCTTCTATCACTCCTGCCCTGATTTTACCACTCTCAACAAGCGACCGCAGACGCGCTTGACTCAGCCCGTACTTGCGGGCGGCTTCGGGCAGGGGGAGGAAGGTAGGCAAAACCATAGAACAAACATTTACTTTGTGGGTACAGGGCGTTCTGTAAACTTGTCGGGGTGCGCGGATTTGAACCGCGGACCTCACGGACCCGAACCGTGCGCTCTACCGGTCTGAGCCACACCCCGATATTTCACAATCCCATCAGGGAAAGCGTGCGAATTATACCATTCTCGTTTGTTTTGGCAAGTTATGGGTTCAGCAGAACTTCCTGGCTGTACACATAAAACAAGCCGGGGATACGGTCATCGTCCTGGCGGATGGTCAGGCGGGCGGGCGTCGGTTCGCTCACTTTGTAGGGAAGGGTCGTCTCGAACAATTGCGGCTGGATGTTCGTCACCGAGAAGATGCGCAATGCGATGGATTTCCCCTGCGCATCAATCAACTCGAAGATGACCGGTTGAAGGTTGAAGGGCCACACATCTCCGCGCACGGTCAGGACTCCGCCGGAAACGGATTTACCCGCCACCGGCTCCACCACCCCGATGGGTTCGGAGGGATTCCCCGCCGGCGTGATCTCATCCACGCCCGAAGAGAGCAAAAGCACATGCACCGAATTCAACGCCTGAATTCGTCCGTCTTTGTCAAACGTGCTCACAGTGATCCGCCCTACTTCCGCCGCGCCTGGAATTTCGAATGAGATCTTCGCCGTCTGCAAAATGCCGCGATTGGAAGTTGGCACATTGCGCTTGAGGGTTCGCGAAAGCAGTCTGCCGTCCTCGCCGTACAGGTCAATTTGCACCCGCCGGCTGGACCCCGCCTGGATGTTCATCCGCAAATTGATGGGCGAAACGACTCTGGACATCGGTCCCGGCGTTTGGATTTCGATGGCGGCGGATTTATGGAGCGGGATGGATGTGGGAGTGTAGGTGGGAGCCGGGGTGAAGGTGAGGGTTGGTGCGGGGGTTTCGGTGGGAACGCCGACCGGCAGGGAGGCAAGGGCTGTGGCGGTCGCCGAGTCGCTGGCGGCTTGGGCAAGGGCTTGGGCGGTCTGCGCGACGACCGTCGGGAGGTATTCGGGCGGATAAGGCGTCGGGACGGCAGAGGCTGGGGAGGCGCAGCCGGCTAAAAGTCCAAGAAGGGAGGCGAGGAGGAGAGTCCGTTTCATCCAGTATTTTTTCGTCACGAGGCGGGTTTTACGAAACGACACAATCTCCAATCGAGCATGGAGATTGTGTCGCCACGGCGTCACGCGACGCTTCGCTGTTTCATCCACGAGGAGGGGTTAGAGACCGTAGATTTCGCTGTACTTTTTGGTCAGGTAGCGGATGTAAGGCTCAGGGGTAATCTTCGAGCCGGTGACCTTTTGAACGAGCGTCTGCGGTTCGTACTTCTGCCCGTGTTGGTGGATTTTCTCGCGCAGCCATCCGAGCAGGGCGCTGAAGTCGCCTTTGCGGATCTGGTCGTCGAGGTTCTTGATGTCTTTGTTGATGCGCTCCCACAACTGCGCCGAGACCAGGTTGCCGAGGGCGTAGGTGGAGAAGTAGCCGATGGCGCCGTAGGACCAGTGAACGTCCTGCAAGACGCCCTTTGCATCGTTGGGCGGTGTGATGCCGAGGTATTCGCGCATCTTTTCGTTCCAAATGGCGGGCAGGTCTTTGATGTCAATGGCGCCTTCGACCATGGCAATTTCGAGTTCGAGGCGGAGCATGATGTGCAGGTTGTAGGTGGCTTCGTCGGCGTTGACGCGGATGAGCGACGGTTCGACTTTGTTGATGGCTTTGTAAAACGCCTTGATGCCTACGCCGTCCAACTGGGAGGGGAAGGTTTTCTTGAGGGCGGGGAAGAAATGTTCCCAGAAGGGCAGCGAACGCCCGACGAGGTTTTCCCACATGCGCGACTGAGACTCGTGAATTGCCAGCGATGCGCCGCCGAACAGCGGGGTGCGCTCGTAGGCAGGGTTCTGCCCCTGTTCGTACATGGCGTGACCGGATTCGTGCATGGTGCTGAAAAGGGTCGCCAGGGGGTTGTCTTCCTCGAAGCGGGTGGTGATGCGCACGTCGCCCCAGCCGAAGGTGGTCTGGAAGGGATGCGGGGCTTTATCCTGCCGCCCGCGAGTCCAGTCGTAGCCGAACCTGGTGATGACTTCCACGCCAAAGTCCATCATCTTCTTTTCGTTGTATTTTTTGTGCAGGAAGTCGTCTTTGACTTGTTTCTTGCCGGCGATGGCTTTGATGAGCGCCACCTGCTGGGGGCGCAGGGCGTCAAAAATTGCCTTGACGTCGGCGGTCTTCATGCCGGGTTCGTAGTCGTCGAGCAGTACGTCGTAAGGATGGTCGGCAGGCGGGAAGAAGGAAATGTAGCGTTTGACCAGTTCCAGGTTCTTTGCGAGGTGCGGCTGGAAGATGGAAAAGTCCGATTTGCCTTTCGCTTCCACCCACGCTTCGAATGCTTTGGACGAAACCACCGCCTGCTCCGCCACAAACTCCGGCGGGACGCGTTTGGCTTTGTCGTAGTTGCGGGCAACCACGCGGATCATGGCGGCTTCGTCCGAGTCGGGGTCGGCGCCGGCGAATTCTGCTTTGAGGTCTTCGATCAGTCGTCCGACTTCGTCGCTGGTGAACTTTTCCTGGGCAATCTTGCCAAGGGTGGCGAGTTGCTGCCCGCGCGTTTCGCCGCCGCCGGGCGGCATGTTGACCTGCTGGTCCCAGCCGAGGACGGCGCCAGCGCGTCCCAGGTCTGCCACTTCGCCGAGGATTGCTTTCAATCGTTCGAGTTTTTCGTTCATGGTTTCTCCTATGCCCTCACCCCTTGCCGCTCTCTTAGCGAGAGGAGGGATGAGAAAAAATGATAACTCGCCTTGACGTCAATTCGGGATAAGGCTTTTTTCACCTCGCGCCACGAAGAGCCACGCTGAGGCTCGCCCGAAGCGCAATCTCCTGTTCCAACGATCAAATCTGGCATTTGAGAGATTGCTTCGTCGTGGCGCTTAGGCGCCACTCCTCGCAATGACATGCCTGAATAGATACAATAATCTATGCAACCCGCCAGCGCAGGGACTCGCCCCGCAGGGCAGACAACACCTCCTGCGCAATATCTTCCGAAGCGCGGGACTGCGCCTCGGCCGTCTGCGCTCCGATGTGCGGAGTGGCGATCAGGCGCGGATGGGAAACCGCCTCTGTCAAACCGGGCGGCTCCACGCTGAAAACATCGAGGGCGGCGCCTGCCACTTTGCCGCTGTTCAACGCATCCACCAGCGCAGTCTCGTCAATGATTCCGCCGCGCGCCGCACAGACGATGCGCACGCCGTCCTTCATTTGGGCAAACGCCTGCCGCCCGATCATGTCGCGCGTGTCCACTGTCAGCGGCATGTGAAGCGAGATGAAGTCGGACCAGGCGTAGAGGTCCTGCAGCGAGGCGGGGTCTGCGCCGCGCCGTTTGATTTCGTCTTCCGGGATGAGCGGGTCGTAGGCAATGACGTTCATGCCGAAAGCGGCGGCGCGCTTCCCTACTTCCACGCCGATGCGCCCAAAGCCAATAACGCCGAGCGTCTTACCGTTCAGTTCCACGCCTTCGAGTTCTTTTTTGAGCCATTTGCCGTGCTTCATGGCGGAGTCGGCGCGGGGGATTTCGCGCGCCAGGGCGAGGAGCAGTCCGAAGGTCAGTTCAGCGACGGCGATGGAGGTGGAGGTGGGCGCGTTGACGACAACGATGCCGCGTTTTTTTGCGGCTTCGAGGTCAATGTTGTCCACGCCGACGCCGGCGCGCCCGATCACTTTGAGGCGCGAGGCGGCGTCCATCACGGCGGCAGTGACTTTGGTCCGCCCGCGAACGATGAGCGCGTCGTAGTTGGGGATGACTTTAAGCAGGTCTTCGGCAGAGATTCCGCTTTTATCGTCCACGCTGGCTGATTTACGCAAAATGGATTGCCCCGTTGAATCCAGCCCGTCGGTGAGGAGGATGCTGTAGGTGGTCATGGGGTTATTTTAACCGATTAAGCAAAACGTCCCGCAGGTTCGCGCTGGATGGGGTCAGAAAGATTATCATCTGTCCGACGCTACACCTGCCCTGGCGGGCGGTGCCAGGGGAGAGCGTTTCTTACGCTCCCATGCTGGAGGCACGAATACCCTGCGGGGCGGTATGGTCACTCGTATCGGAGAGCCTCCACCGGCTCGAGGTTGGCGGCGCGGCTGGCGGGGTAGATGCCGAAGAACAGACCCACCGCAGCCGAGAAGATGGTGGCAAGCAGAACTGCGTCAATGCCGACGACCGGCGTAAATGCCGTGCCGCTCGCTACGGCGATGCGCCCGACGGCGTAGGAAATCAACCAGCCGAAGGCAATACCGATAATGCCGCCAATGAGGCTGAGCAGGGAAGACTCGGTCAGGAATTGGGTGAGGATGTCGCGCTTGCGGGCGCCCAGCGCCTTGCGCAAGCCGATTTCGCGCGTGCGCTCCGTGACCGACACCAGCATGATGTTCATGATGCCGATGCCGCCCACCAGCAGGGAGATGCCTGCGATGCCGCCCAGAAAGATGGTCAGAATGCCGGTGATGGTCTGGAAGGTGGCGAGCAGGTCTTGCTGGGTGAAGATCGTAAAATCATCCGCCCCAACCGGTGTGCGGTGACGCGCGCGCAAAATGGAGGCGATCTCCTCGGCGGCTTGGGTCACCTGATCGCCGCTGACCGCCTGCACAAAGATGATGTCCACGCGGTCGCTGGTGCTGCGGCGAATCAGCCGCGTCTGCGCGGTGGTAAACGGGACGATGACCACGTTATCCTGACTTCCAAACGAACCGCCGCCCTTCGACTCCAGCACGCCCAACACGCGGAAGGGCTGTCCCTCGATGCGGATGGTTTCGCCGGTCACGCCATCGGCATGTCCGAAGAGTTTCGTCGCCACTTCGGGCCCGAGCAAAACCACCGAAGCGCGCCCCAGGATATGCTCCTCGGTGATGTACTCGCCTTCTGTGATGGAGTAGTTGCGCACCTGAAAATACTCCGGCGTGACGCCCAGGATTTGGGGAGTGGCTTGTTCGCCGCCAAACGAGACGACGCCGTTCCCCTGCAAGGCTGGCGCCACGGCGGCGATGGAAGGGGCGGCGAACTGGTCGCGCAGGGCGTCGGCATCTCCCAGCGTCAGCGGTTTGGGGTTGCGGATGTTGTCGCCCGGGTCGCCGCGGAAGACGAACAGCAAATTGGTGCCGATGCCGCTGATCGAACCGGTGATGGACGCTTCCGCGCCGCGCCCCACCGCCAGCATGGCGATGACTGCCGCCACGCCGATCACAATCCCAAGCACGGTCAAACCAGACCTGAGCTTGTTGCCGGCTAAACTTTCCAATGCTTCGAGAAAAGCCTGTCCAAGAGTCATGCTTCACCCTCCAGCAAGCCGTCACGCAGGCGGATGACCCGCTGCGTTTGTTCGGCAATTTTCGGATCATGGGTCACGATGATGAGGGTCGTGCCAAGGTCCTTGTTCAGGTTGAGCAGGAGATTCATAATCTCCTGTCCCACTTTCGAGTCGAGGTTGCCGGTCGGTTCGTCTGCCATGATGATGGCGGGGTTGTTGACGATGGCGCGGGCAATCGCCACGCGCTGCTGCTGACCGCCCGAAAGTTCATACGGACGATGGGTCATGCGGTCTTCCAAACCGACGGACTTCAAGGCTTCGATGGCGCGTTCACGGCGTCCATCCCTCATGCCGGAATAGCGCAGAGGCAGTTCGACGTTCGTGATTGCCGTCTGCCGCGAGAGCAGGTTGAAACTCTGAAAGACGAAGCCCACCTTGCGGTTGCGGATATCTGCCAGTTGATCGTCGTTCAACGAAGCGACGGCTTCCCCATCCAGCCAATACTCACCGGAGGTGGGACGATCGAGACAGCCGAGCAGGTTCATCAACGTGGACTTGCCCGAACCGGAAGGTCCCATGATGGAAACCACCTCGCCGCGCGCAATGGAAAAAGACACACCGCGCAAGGCGTGAACTTCGACCTCGCCCATCTTGTAAATTTTGCGCAGGTCGCGCGCTTCAATGACGTTTGTCATGGCTCTAGTTCCCAAACGGACCGCCGCCCCGCGGACCGAAGAACTCGGTCGGCGGGTTCAAAATCACGGCATCGCCTTCCTGCAGTTCCCCGCCCACAAGCACACTCATCGTATCCGAGGAGGAACCCAGCCGCACAACTTTTTTGACGGGCTGATTGTTTTCCAACACGTACACCACCCGTTCCCCATCCGAGAGACGGACGGCGCGGTTCGGCACAAGCAGAACATCCGTCAACTCTTTGACGATGATATTGACCGCCGCGGTCATCCCCGGTTTGACCAGCGCATCCGCATCGGTCAACTCGACCGTGACCTTGAAACTGACCACCCCAGCCGTGACCGTGCCGGTTTTGGCAACTTCGACCACCACGCCGTTGTATTCCCTGCCGAGGATGGCGTCGAAAGTCAACTTGACCGGCTGACCGGCCTCCACGCTGTTGATATCCACTTCCGAAACGTTCACGTCCACCAGCAGACTGGAAAGATCGTCAATGCGAAACGCCGCTGTTCCGGCGTTGACCAGATCGCCGGGCAGGGAATACGCCTCGGTCACAATGCCGCCGAAAGGCGCGGTGATGCGCGCCAGGTTGAGGGTCGCCTTTGCCGCGTCAATGCGCGCCTGGGCGGCGGTAATCTCGACCACATTGCCGCTAATCAGGCGGTCATACGTGCGCTGGGCGTCGTCCAATTTTGCCTTGGCGAGCGCCAGTTGCTCATCTGCCTTGGCAATGGTGGTTGCATCAGCATAGCCTTTATAGGTTTTGACCTCTTTCACCTCGATCTTGCCAAAGGGCGTATTTTTCGTCTTGGTGACGATTTCCTGAATATCAATCAGCCCGTTCAGGTTTTCGCGGCTTTTCCTGGCGCGGTCATACGCCGCCTGAGCGTCGCGCAGGGCAATCGCGGCTTGGGCGCGCGCCGTATCCGAATTGAGCAGGTCATCCAGGGTCTTTTGCGCGCTCACCAGGTCTGCTTCCGCCAGAATAATGCTCTGCGGCAAAGAAGACTTGGACAGGAACGCCATCACAAAGCCGGCAGGGACATTATCCCCCACCTTCACGTTGACCGTATCCACCGTACCGCCCGTCTGCCAGACGAGAACGGCAGACTGCTTGGCGCGCACGGTGCCGGTGGCGCCGATGGTGGCAGTCAACTTGCCGCGCCCGATGGTGGTGGTCTGAAAGGCGCTTTGCGCGCTGGCGGTTCGATTGCGATTGAACCAAAAAGCCGCCCCTGCCGCAACCGCCACCAGCAGGATGAGCAGCAGCCAGTTTCTCTTCAAAAATTTTCCCATTTTTACCTCCGCGAAGTGTAATTTGTTGTTCGTGTTACAGTAGTATTACAGCGCAAAGTCGGCGCTAGACGTAGGCGGATGTTCTCCCCCTGGCGCTTGCCCGCCACTATAGTCCCCGAAGCGGAGCGGAGTGGGAGGACAAGTGTAACGTCCGCCTACCTTGCGTTGTAATGGTAGACCTCTTGCAGATGCACACTCTCTTCTACGCAAAAACTTTCCAAAGTGTTCTATTGCGAGGATGTCATCGCGAAGCAATCCGAACGCCTGCCAGGAGACTGCTTCGTCGGCTTTCAGCCTCCTCGCAGTGACATGGAACAATGTTTGCGACAAAGCGTTTCCAAAGTTATACCGTGAAAGTGCAAATTAATCGTGAAGAAAATGTAAGAGTCATACGAAACTCCAACATGACAATTGTGACGATTGTCGTCCAGTTAGGTGACATTTAAGCCTGTGGACGGGTTTTAGGATTGGGTATCATTGCAACGTTATCATGGTCTCACCATTCCTCGGAGGAATTCATGCAGTTTATACCCAGTGAAACCCTCACCATTGACCGCAAGGCAAGGGCAAACATGCCATTCTTCGATCTCGACCTGCGCCCTCCCGCACAGCGCACCTGCGATTTCGACGATGTGGTCATCGAGTTCGACCCCGAGCGCGCCATGGTCGAGGCGTCGCGCTGTATCCACTGCCCCGATCCCGCGCCCTGCATGCTCGCCTGCCCCACCCACAACGACATCCCCTCCGCCATGTGGCTGATCGAGCAGGGACGCTTCTCCGAAGCCGCCGACCTGTATCACCAGACCAGTTCCCTGCCGGAGATTTGCGGACGCGTCTGCCCGCACGAGCAGTTGTGCCAGGGCTCCTGCGTCCTCAACAAACATCAGACGCCGGTCCTGTGCGGCGAACTGGAAGCGTTCACCGTGGATTACCAGCGCCGCCACGAAGGGCGCGTCATTCCGCTCGCCCCGCCGACGGGGAAACGGGTCGCAATTATCGGGGCGGGTCCTGCCGGTTTGGGCTGCGCCGACCAACTCGTCCAGCGCGGACACGAAGTCACCATCTTCGACGCCAAGCCGGCGCCCGGCGGTCTGCTCGTCTACGGCATCCCCAACTTCAAACTCCCGAAGGAAATCTGGCAGGAAAAATGGGAGGAATTCGAACGCGCCGGCGTCAAATTCGTCCCCAACACCTACATCGGCAAGGATAAAACCATTGACGACCTCTTCGCCGAGGGCTTCGACGCCGTCTTCATCGGCGTCGGCTCCGAAGTGGACGCCAAGATGGAAGACACGCCCGGTACCGACCTGCCCGGCGTTTACGAAGCGACCGACTTCCTCATCCGCGCCAACGTGGACCCGCGCCTCCTGCCGCCCGACATGCGAAAACCGCTCGAAATCGGCAAACGCGTCGTCGTGGTGGGCGGCGGCGACACAGCCTCCGACTGCCTGCGTTCCGCCATCCGCCTGGGCGCTGAAGAAGTCACCTGCCTGTACCGCCGCACCGAAAAAGAAATGCCCGGCGGCAAAAAAGACCGTAAACTCGCAAAAGAAGAAGGGGCAAAGTACCGCTTCCTTACCCAACCCGTCAAATTCATCGCCGGCGAAGACGGAAAACTTGCCGCCGTCGAATGCATCGAAATGAAACTGGGCGAGCCAGACGCCAAAGGCAGGCGCAAACCGGTCCCCGTCGAAGGCTCCAACTTCAGCATCGCCTGCGACACCGCCATCCTCGCCCTGGGTTACTGGCCCGACCCCGTCATCGGAAAGACCACCCCCAACCTCGAAACCCACAACTGGGGCTTGATCAAAGCCGATAAAAACACCGGCGCCACATCCCGCGAAGGAGTCTTCTCCGGCGGCGACTGCGTCAGCGGACCCGACCTCGTCGTCACCGCCATGGTCGGCGGGCGCAAAGCCGCCTGGGCAATTGACGAATACCTGAGAAACAAAAAATAACACCGCTGAGGGCAGGTGCAAGAAAGAGACGCTCCGCGCTGTGCGGAGCGTCTCTGCTTTTGCCAGCCTCCCAAGGGTATAATTTCCTCCATGCTGCACCGACTCGGACGACTTCTCGACCTCCTCAGCGTATTCATCCTGCTCCTCATCGCGGGCAGCAGCGACGTACCGCGCTTCACCGACAGCGCCGACCGCACCCGCCTCTACACCCGCGAAATCGAATTCGACTACCCCAACTGGGTTTGGGACGCCTTCCGCCTCAAACTCGAACAAGCCGCCATCCACTCCCCCTTCACCTTTCAGCGCGGCACAACCAGGCAAATCGTCTTCGAATACCTGCGCGTCACTCACGACCTGCAACAGACCGAATACCGCCTCGAACAAATCTACGCCGATCCGCAAATCGCCGACAAGGAAACCGCCAGCGCCCTCCTGCGCGCCCAGCGCGATCAACTCCTCGCCCGCCAAAAACAACTTGCCCCCTTCGCCGAAGCCATCCTCCAAAACCAGGTCAGCGAAACGCTTGCCCGCCTCGACCTCGCCACCCTCGGTCAGCCGATTCCGCCCGTTCTCTATCACAGTTCCCCCACACCGCTCGCCCTCATCGTCTCCAAACGCGAAGAAATCGCCCAAATCGCCAACATCTCCCTCCTGCCCACCCTCACCCTCGACGAACAAATCGCCCTCGAAGACCAGGTGGCGCGCGAACTCAACGTCTCCACCCTCGTCGTACCCATCGGCGGCGTCGGCGTGTACCCCACCATGGTCATGGAAACCACCAACCTGCCCTGGATGCTCAGCACCATCGCCCACGAATGGACACACAACTACCTCAACACACGCCCGCTCGGACTCAACTACAGCGCCACCCCCGAACTCCGCACCATGAACGAAACCACCGCCAACATCGTCGGAGACGAAGTGGGACTCCTGCTCCTGCAAACCTACTACCCCGAACTCCTCGCCTCCAGCCCCGACCTCAGCCTGATTGCCCTCCCCAGGCAGTTTCCACCCTCCAGCCGCCCCGGCGACACCCCCGCCTTCGACTTCCGCGCCGAGATGCGCGAAACGCGCGTCACCGTGGATAAACTCCTGGAGGAGGGAAAAATCGAAGAAGCCGAGGCATACATGGAAGCGCGCCGTCAGGTTTTCTGGCAAAACGGCTACCTCATCCGCAAACTCAACCAGGCATACTTTGCCTTCCACGGCGCCTACGCCGACCAGCCCGGCGGCGCGGCAGGCGAGGACCCGGTCGGCCCAGCCGTGCGCGCTCTGCGCGCCAAAAGCGCCTCGCTGGCAGAGTTTCTGCGCACCATCGCCCGCATGACCTCCTTCGAGCAGCTCCAGCAAGCCATTCAACAATAATCCCATGCGCCCGCTTCAAAAATCGCTGACTGTCCCTCTTCTGGCTCTCTTTCTGCTTGCCTCCTGCACAGCCGCCCCCGCGGAGACGACGCAGGCATACCCAACCGTCACCCTCATTCCGCAAGCCGCCCCGCCGCCATGCGACTCCATCGCCGCCGCCCCCACCCCCGCCGCAGACGCGCCCTCCCTCATCCCGCCCGTTTCCGCCGCCGACCACATCCGCGGAGCGGAGGACGCCGCCGTCACGATTCTCTTCTATGGCGACCTGCAGGATGCCACAAGCGCCCTGTTCGCCGGCGTACTGCAGAGACTCCTCGCCGAATACCCCGGCGACGTGCGCTATGTCAGCCGGGTGTTTCCGCTGGTGGGGCGAAACGACAAAGCCCTGCTCGCCGCGCAGGCGGTGGAAGCCGCCAGCCGTCAGGGAAAGTTTTGGGAGATGCACGATTTGCTCTACGCCAAACAGGCAAACTGGGTAAACCTTTCGCCGCAGGATTTCGGGCAGTGGAGCGCGGCGCAGGCTTCGACGTTGGGAATGGATGTGGAGCAGTATCAGGCTGAGGTCGGGAGTGAGGCGGTGGTTCAGGCAGTGCAGAGCAATTTCGAGACGGCGCGGCAGTTCGGTCCGTTTGCCGTTCCGCTCATCCTCATCAACGGCGAGATTTATCTGGGTCCGCAGGATTTCGGCAGTTTGAGGGACATCACAGCGTTGATTCTGCTGGGCAGGCGGCAGTTCACCGAATGCCCGCCCATCCTTGTAGAGAAGACGAAGCAGTACATCGCCACGCTTCACACCGAAAAAGGCGATGTGACGCTGCAACTCTTTGCCGACAAAGCGCCCTTCACGGTGAATTCGTTTGTGTTTCTGGCGCGGAACGGCTGGTATGACAACATTACCTTTCACCGCGTCATCCCCGACCTGTATGTGCAAAGCGGCGACCCCAGCGGCACGGGGAAGGGAACGCCGGGCTATTATGTGATGACCGAAATTCTGCCGGACCTGAAGTTCGATAGACCCGGCGTGGCGGCGATGGTCAATTCGGGACCGGATACCAGCGGAAGTCAGTTTTTCATTACGCTGGCGCCGGCGCCCGATTTCGACGGCAGGTACACGATTTTTGGAGAGGTGTTGAGCGGCATGGAGGTTCTGCGGTCGCTTACGCCGCGCAACGCCCAGCCGGGGGTCGAAACCCCGCCGGGCGACAAATTATTCAGCATTGAAATCGAGGAAAAATGACCAACACGAAAACACACTACGCTTCCCTGCTTGGGTTTTTCCTGTTTGCCGTTTCGGCGTTGTTGTTATTTGGGCTGGCGTTCTTTCTGGGCGTTTCGCTTTTGTTCATGTACCTGAAGGCGGGGTCTTTCGCCGTGCCTGCCGCGATTTATGTCTTCGCCACCGCCTTTTTGGGGATTCTGGTGAGCGCCGCCGCAGCGGCTGCCTTGTTGAGATTTTTGAATCAGCCGGCGGCGCATGCGCCCGTTTCGACGGCGTTCCCAGCCTGGCAGATTGGCGCAGGCATCCTGGGCGGAGGGCTTGCCCTGCTCGTTGGGTATTTGATTCAGTACAACGAAACGGTCAACTGGCTGATTCTGCCGCTGCTGACCGTTCCTGCGGTGATGCTTCCCTTGTGGATCATCGTGGGGCTGGGCGTGCGGGGCATTCCGCTCGGTTCGCGCTGGCGCACGTGGGGCGCGCTGGGCGTCAGCCTGACGCTCACGCCGTTCGCGCTGGTGGTCATCGAGATCGTCCTGATTATCATCATCGCTGCGCTGGTGTTTTTGTATGTCGGCGCTCAACCCAACCTGACGGCGGAGTTCGAACGGCTCGCCGGGCAACTCATGTTTCTCGACCTCGAAACCGAAATGGGAATGGATGCCATGCTGCGGCTGATTACTCCCTTATTGATGCGCCCTGCGGTTTTGCTTCCCATCCTGACGATGTTCTCCCTGCTCATTCCGCTGGTGGAGGAACTTTTCAAGCCGCTGGTGGTATGGGTCTTTGCAAGGCGGCTGGATTCACCGGCGCAGGGATTCGCTTTCGGAGCGCTGAGCGGCGCCGGCTTTGCCATTTGGGAAACATTCAACGCCAGCGGTCAGATGAGCGAATGGGGAAGCGTTCTCGTCAGCCGCATCGGTACCGGGCTGCTGCACGTGACCACATCTGCGCTGATGGGGATGGCAATCTTCCTTGCCTGGCGGGAACGCCGCTATCTGCGCCTGCTCGGCACATACCTGCTGGTCGTCCTGCTGCATGGAATCTGGAACGCCGCCGCCATCATGGTCTCGTTTTCGGCGTTGTCGGTTGAGTACATTCAAACGGGCGGGTTCCGTTCCCTGCAATGGATTTCGAGCGGCGTTCTCGTTGTTCTCATCGGCATCCTGCTGGCGCTTCTAATAATGAACAACCGCCGGCTGCGGCAGGCGGCTGCCGCTCAACCCGTCGAGGCGGCGCTTCCCGCCGCAGACTCGGATAGTATGCCGAAAGATGTGTAAACTCGTACCGCGAGATCAATCCCGCGCCACTTTAACCGGTAAGATACCCTCATGACATTCACCCCTCCCACCTCCATTGCCCGCGAAGGCGACCTGGCAGAACTGGTCGGCTTGCGTCACAAACACTTCATCGTCACGCTGCAGGCAGGCGCAAAATTCGAAACGCACCGCGGCGTCCTTCTGCACGACGACCTGATTGGCAAACCCTGGGGCTCGCAGGTCTTCAGTCATCTCGGCGCGCCGTTCTTTCTGCTTCAACCCTCGCTCGCCGACCTGCTGGTGGACATTCCCCGCACCACGCAAATTCTCTACCCCAAAGACATCGGCTTCATCCTCGTCAGCATGGGCGTGGGACCAGGGCAGAAGGTTCTCGAAGCGGGAACAGGCTCCGGGTCCATGACGACCGCGCTGGCGTACGCGGTTGGGAATGAGGGACGCGTCGTCTCTTACGAAGTCCGCCCCGATATGCAGAATCTTGCCCGAAAAAATCTCACCCGCTTTGGGCTCGCTTCGCGTGTGGACTTCAAACTGCGCGACATCCAACAAGGCTTCGACGAAACCGACGCCGACTCCTTCTTCCTCGACGTGCCGAATCCCTACGACTACATCGCTCAGGTGCGCGCCGCGCTCAAGCCGGGCGGGTTTCTGTGTTGTCTCATTCCCACCTTCAATCAGGTGGAAAAGACGCTGTATGCCCTGCGGCAGAATAAATTTGCCTTCATCGAAGTCTGTGAGATTTTGCTGCGCTACTACAAACCTGAGCCCACCCGCCTGCGCCCCACCGACCGCATGGTGGCGCACACAGGGTTTCTCGTCTTCGGCCGGCGCATCGAACCCGGCGAAGACCCGCGCGGCAAAGAACTGACGGAGGAAGTGGGCTAGACCGAACCCTGCCTACATCCTCTCGAGCATCTCGATGGCGCGTTTCAAACGCTCGAGAACCTTTTCGCGCCCGATGATTTCCAGCGACTCGAACAACGGCGGGCTGACCTTTTGCCCCGTCGCCGCCACGCGCAGAATGCCAAACACCTGATTGGCGCTCAAGCCGCTCTCCTCCACGTATGCCCGCAGGGGAGGCTCGCATCGTTCGTGACTGATGTCTGGCTGAGCTTCCAAAATTCGATACACCCTCCGCGCCACCTCCGCCGACTGTTTCGCGTCCAACCCTTTGGCAATCAACTCCTGCGGGTCTGGCTCGACCTCCTCTTTGAAGAAGAACGCCGCAAACGCAAGACAATCATCCAGCGTGACCAGCCGCTCGCGGATGAGCGGCGTCACCTTGAGCAGCGTTTCATCGCGGACCTCCAAGCCTGCAGCGACAAAATAAGGCTTGATCCTGGCGGACAGGTCTTCGGTCGTCAGGAGGCGGATGTGAGCGCCGTTGAAGTGATCCAGTTTTTGGAAGTTGATGGCGGCGGGCGAGGGCGTGAGGCTGTCAATGCTGAAGCGTTCGATCATCTCGTCGAGGGTCATCACATCGTTTTCGGGAACGCCCCACCCCATCAGCGCAATCCAGTTCAAAACGCCCTCGGGGATGTAGCCCAGGTCTTTCATGTCGTCCACAAAAATGGAATAGCCGTCTTTGATTGCCTGCGCCGAATCGCGCTTGCTCATCTTGCCTTTGCCGCTCGGTTTGAGGAACACGGAGAGATGAATCCAGACCGGCTCCTCCCACCCGAAGGCGCGGACAATGTTCACGTGCAGCGGAAATGTCGGGAGCCACTCCGAGCCGCGCAGAACGTGGGTGATTTTCATCTCATGGTCGTCCACCATGGCGGCGAGGTGATAGGTGGGCAAGCCGTCGGATTTCAGAAGGACGTAATCGTCGAGATATTTGTTTTCTGTGACGATGTCGCCGCGCAGGTGGTCGCGGGCAATCGTCACGCCTTCCTGGGGCATCTTGAAGCGGATGACGTGCTTTTCGCCGGCGCGGATTCGGCGTGCGGCTTCGTCCGGTTCGATGCGCCGGCACAAGCCGTCGTATTTCACCCGCTCCACTTTGCGGGCTTGTTGTTCCTGGCGGCTTTGCTCGAGGCGCTCCGGCGTGCAAAAGCAGGGATACGCATGACCCTTTTCGACCAGCAGGCTGGCGTAATGCCGGTAAATCTCGCGCCGTTCCGTCTGACGATAGGGTCCGTAGGGACCGCCGTGAACGGGGGATTCATCCGGCGTGAGTCCCAGCCAATCGAGGCTGCGGATGATTTCTTCTTCCGCGCCGGGGACGAAGCGTTTTTGGTCGGTGTCTTCGAGGCGCAGAATGAACTGCCCGCCTGTCTTTCGGGCGAGCAGGTAATCGAACAGGGCGGTGCGGGCGCCTCCCAGGTGGAAGCGCCCGGTCGGCGAGGGCGCCATGCGGGTGCGGGCGGGTTTCAAGAGTAAAGTTCCTCCAGTAATCAGTATTTGTCCAACTCCGCATCGAATGACACGAATGCGAAAAATTTTCTTCGAGAAATTCGTGAAAATTCGATGCAAAAGAGAACTGAGCCTTATTGCAGATAAAGTCTAGTGGTTAGAAATCGAGTTCCTTATAACGCATCGCCACGCTT
>DAOUBY010000055.1:0-23009 GCA_034432325.1 Anaerolineales bacterium | reverse complement strand
AACGGTCAACTGGCACCTCAAACGCCTCATCGCCAAGGGCTACATCAAAGCCACGCGTGCCGAACGCAAAAAACTGCGCTACATCATCACCCAACGCGGCAAGCCGGTGGCGCTGCTCGTCCCGCTGGATGCGCCGCTCCCCATGCCAACGGAAGACGAGGTTTGGGCGCGGTTGGAGCAATTGGGACAGGAGATTGCCCAGGGCTGGCAGAACGAGAAAAGCGCCGTGGAAATCCTCTCGGAGATGCGCCGATGAATGGTTCGCTGACCATTGATGCCAGCGTGTTTGTCAGCGCTTTTACGCCCTCCGAAGCGGCGCATCAGGTCAGCAAAGCCTTTATGCGTCAGGTTCGGGATGCCAGCCTGCCCATCCTGGTTCCAACGCTCCTGATTCCAGAGATTGCTGCCGCCATTGGGCGTGGACAGGGGAAACCCGACCTGGGGTACGCCTTTGCCCTGCAGGTCAGCCGCTATCCCAACGTGACTCTCATCAGCCTGGATGAAAACCTGGCGGAAAGCGCCGCTGAGATGTCCGCCAACCATCGGCTGCGCGGCAGCGACGCGGTCTATGCTGCCGTGGCGCGGCGCTTCGCGGCGACGCTGGTCACGCTGGACGCCGAACAACTGGAACGGGTGCGCCCGGTCATCGCCGTCAGAATGCCGTAACCTGGACCGCCGCCTGGAGCATCTACGGGCTGGCGCTGGAATGGAGCCGCGGCAAAAACCGCCCGCCCGCCGGGCAGTTTGCGGAGCAGGCGCTGCCGCTGGTGATGGGGACTTTGAAATCGCTGGCGTAACGCAACTTCCGAAGTCTGGGAGACTTCGGAAGTTTTATTTCCCTGTTTGACAGCCCTCCATTCTCGGTTATAATTCAGCCGCTGAATTTTGAACCGTAAAACGATATGGAAACTGCAAACGAAGAATTCCGTGAACTGACCCTGCTCGAACAAATCGAAAACGACCCCGATGTCAACCAATCCACGCTCGCCCGCCAACTGGGCGTCGCAGTGGGAACGGTCAACTGGCACCTCAAACGCCTCATCGCCAAGGGCTACATCAAAGCCACGCGTGCCGAACGCAAAAAACTGCGCTACATCATCACGCCCGAAGGTATCGCCCTGCGCGCCCGTCTCGCCGTGGATTACGTCGAGCGTTCCTTTTCGCTCTACCGCAAAACCCGCCAGCGCGTCAAAGAGCATCTTGCCAGGGTGCAGGCGGCGGGCTATGACCGTGTCCGCATCCTCGGCAAGGGCGACGTGGTGGACATCTGCCGGCTGACCTGCATCGAACAGGGTGTCCAGGTCGTCAACGATGCAGACGCCCCCGCCCTGCGCGTGGATGGATTCAAGGTACAACTACAGATGGAGGACTCATGACAGATCGTCACATTCTCATCACAGGAGGCGCGGGATACATCGGCTCGCTCCTGACCTCGGAACTGCTCCGCCTCAATTACCGTGTCACCGTCCTCGACTCGCTCCTCTTCGGCGGAGAGTCGCTCGTGCCTTTCTTCCACCATCCCAACTTCCACTTCGTCAAAGCGGATGTGACCGAACCGCGCGCCATCAAAGACGCGGCAAAGGACGGCTGGCAGAAACCGGATGCCATCGTCCACCTGGCGGCGATTGTGGGGTTCCCTGCCTGTCAGGCGGTGGGGAGGCAGGTCGCCTGGAAGTACAATGTCGAAGCGACGAAAATGGTCTTCGAGCAGGCGGCAGAATTGGGCGTCGAGCGATTCGTGTTTTCATCCACCTACAGCAACTACGGCTTGAGTCCCGACGGCAAACCCGTCACCGAAGAGTCGCCGTTGAATCCCCAATCGTTGTATGCCGAGACCAAGATCGCCGCGGAAGAATATCTGGTCTCTCAAAAAGACGCCCCCGTAGCGCCGCTGTTGTTCCGCTTTGCCACGTTGTACGGCATCTCGCCGCGCACGCGCTTCGACCTGATCGTCAACCAATTTGTGCTCGAGGCGTTCACCAAACGCATACTCATCATCTATCAGCGCGGATATTCGCGTTCGTTCGTGCATGTCCGCGACGCGGTTCGCGGCGTCATCATGGGGCTCGAAGCCGAGCAGTCCAAAATCCGCGGGCAGATTTTCAACGTTGGCACCGAAAAGGGCAACTATTCGAAGGACGAAATCGTCGCTTTGGTGCGCAAGCGCATGCCCGAAGTGGAGGTGGAATACAAAGACCTGACCTTTGGCGGCGACATGCGCGACATCACCGTATCGTTCGCCAAAATCAGGCGGGTGCTTGGTTTTGAAACCACCCTCGACGTGGACGACGGCATTCGCGAATTGTTGTTCGCGTTGAAGACCGGTTTGATTCAAAACCCCACCGATGCACGCTACAGGAACGCGCAGTTCATCGTGCAGTGAGGAAACTTCACAGGAGAAATGATGTCTGAAACATTCTGGCAAAACAAACGAGTCATCGTCACCGGCGGCGGAGGGTTTCTCGGCTCATTCGTCGTGGAAAAACTCCGTGAGCGCGGCGCAACGGACATTTTCATCCCGCGCAAACGCGACTACGACCTGACCGACCCGAACGTCATCAAGCGCATGTACGAAGACGCCCTCGCAGGCGTTGACCCGAAGAACGTGGTCGTCATTCATCTCGCCGCCAACGTGGGCGGCATCGGCGCGAACCGCGAACATCCCGCCGAATTCTTCTACGACAACATCATCATGGGCGTGGAGATGATGCACCAGGCATGGAAACGCGGCGTGGGCAAGTTCGTTGCCACCGGCACGGTTTGCGCCTACCCCAAGTTCACGCCCGTCCCCTTCAAAGAAGACGACCTGTGGAACGGCTACCCCGAAGAAACCAACGCGCCCTACGGGCTTGCCAAAAAGATGATGCTGGTGCAGGCGCAGGCATACCGCCAGCAATACGGCTTCAACGCCATCTTCCTCCTGCCCGTCAACCTCTACGGTCCGCGTGACAATTTCAATTTGCAGTCGTCGCACGTCATCCCGGCGTTGATCCGCAAGGCGGTGGAGGCGCAGGAACGCGGCGAAAAGGAACTGCCCGTGTGGGGCGACGGCTCGCCGACGCGCGAATTCCTCTACGTGGAAGACGCCGCCGACGGCATCGTCACCGCCGCCGAAAAATACGACGGCGAACTGCCCGTCAACCTCGGCTCGGGCTACGAAATCTCCATCAAAGACCTGGCGGAGATGATCGTCCGCATGACGGGCTTCGAGGGCAAACTCGTCTGGCAGACAGACAAGCCCAACGGTCAGCCCCGCCGCGGACTCGACGTCAGCCGCGCGAAAGCATTGTTCGGCTGGAACGCCCAGGTCCCCTTTGAGGAGGGGATGCGAAGGACGATTGAGTGGTTTAAGGCAAACAGGGAAAAGATCAAATAAAGGCGTCATTGCGAGGAGCGTTATTGGCGACAAAGCAATCCCCTCGCCAACAGGATTGCTTTGCCGCTCGCTTCGCTCGGGCTCGCAATGCCAGAATGTCATGACCGAACCAACCAAGCACGAACCCGTCACCATCTACATCAAGCCCTCCACGGGTCTTGCCGCGCTGAACCTCAAAGACTTGTGGACGTACCGCGAACTGGTTTACTTCATGATCTGGCGCGATGTGAAGGTGCGTTACAAACAGACCATGCTCGGCGCTGCGTGGGCGATCATCCAGCCTGTGCTGACGATGATCGTCTTCACCTTCCTCTTCGGGCGCATCGCCAAACTGCCCACCGACAACAACATCCCCTACCCGATCTTTTCCTACGCCGCGCTCCTGCCCTGGGGAATGTTCGTCGGCGCGCTCAATCAGGCGTCGCGTTCGCTGACCTCCAACCAGAACATGGTGACGAAGATCTACTTCCCGCGCCTCGTCCTGCCGCTGGCATCCATCCTTTCGGGGCTGGTGGATTTTGTCATCGCCTTCGTCATCCTCATCGGGCTGATGATTTATTACGGCGTGACGCCCTCCCCCAACGCCCTCTGGGCATTGCCCCTCTTCCTGCTGCTGACGGTGGTGACGGCGCTGGGCGTGGCGTTGTGGCTTTCTGCCATCAACGTGCAGTACCGCGACGTGAACTATGCGCTTCCCTTCCTGACCCAATTCTGGCTCTTCATCACGCCCGTTGCCTACTCCTCGAACCTGATCTCCGAAAAGTGGCAATTGATCTACTCGCTCAACCCGATGGCAGGCGTAGTGAACGGATTCCGCTGGGCATTGCTCGGCTCCAACACGGGACCCGGTCCCGAAATGGCGGTCTCGGTGCTGATTTCCATTGTCATCCTCATCGGCGGGCTGTTCTACTTCCGCAACATGGAAAAGACCTTCGCCGATACGATTTAACACCACGTGTAGGGTGCGCCCTCTTGCGCACGTGCGGCATTAGAGAATGCCTTCTACACAGAGAAACGATATGACCATCGCAATCAGCGTAAACAACATCAGCAAGCGATATAAAATCGGCGCCTCGCAGCAAAAGTTCCAGTACAACATGTTCCGCGATGTGCTGGTGGATACTTTGATGACCCCTGTGCGCGTCTACCGCGCCCTGCGCGGACAGGGCATGCGCGGCACGACCGCCACCTCCACCATCTGGGCGTTGAAGGACGTTTCCTTCGACCTGGAAGAAGGCAAGGTACTGGGCATCGTCGGGCGCAACGGCGCCGGGAAAAGCACCCTGCTCAAGATTCTCTCGCGCGTCACCGAACCCACCGAAGGGACGGTCACCGTGCGCGGACGAGTCGGCTCGCTGCTCGAAGTGGGGACGGGCTTTCACCCCGAACTGACCGGGCGCGAGAACATCTACATGAACGGCGCCATCCTCGGCATGAAACGAGCCGAAATTGACAGCAAATTCGATGAAATCGTCGAATTCTCCGAAGTCAGCCAGTTTATTGATACGCCCGTCAAACGCTACTCCTCCGGCATGTACCTGCGTCTTGCGTTTGCCGTCGCCGCGCACCTCGAGCCCGAAATCCTCGTCGTGGATGAAGTCCTTGCCGTGGGCGACGCGGAATTTCAGAAGAAATGCCTCGGCAAAATGAGCGACGTGGCGCAGCAGGGACGCACTGTCCTCTTCGTCAGCCACAACATGTCCGCCATTTTGCGCCTCACGCAGGAAGCCATCGTCCTCAAAAAAGGACAACTCATCAAACGCGCGCCCACCCCCGAAGCCGTGGACTTCTACCTTTCCTCCGGGCAGGCGGAATCGGGTCAGCGGGTGTGGGAGGCGGATGAAGTTCCAGCGGCGAGTCAGCCCTTCAGACCGCTGGCAATTCGAATTAAAGATCGAAGCGGGAAGGTCGTGGATACCGTCCGCTCCACCGAGCCGCTCACCGTCGAGTGGGAATATCAACTCGATGCGCCCATCACCGCCTTGCGGGTGGGCATCTACCTCAGCACCATGCGCGGCGAATACGTCTTCACCTCCTTCGATACCGACGACGCGAAACAATACGAACAATTCGGCATGCGCATGGCGGGACGTTACGTCAGCCGCTGTGACATCCCCGCCGACTTTTTCAACGAAGGACGTTACTCGCTGGGCGTGAACGCCAGTTCGTTCGGTGTGAAGCGCTACTTCATGGACGAGAACGCCCTTTCGTTCAACGTGGATATTTCCGGCGCGCCCGGCACGCAATGGGCTGAAGCGCGGCAGGGTCCCATCCGCCCGCGCTTGAATTGGAAGATCGAGAAAGTGGATTAGACGCTTCGAACCGCAGAGACACGGAGAACACAGAGAAAAACTCCGCGCGCTCTGCGTCTCCGCGGTAAACGAATGTTCAACAAAAACTCCCTCCGCAACTTTCTGGGCGAACTGCCCCTCGCCGCCGAACTCGATTACACCCTTCGGTACGCATGGCGGAACCGCGCCCGCAAAGATCACTTCAATCTTTCGCGCCTGCAGCAGTCGCTGCCTCGTGCGGCGGCGCAGGCAAAACCATTCATCGAAAAAGCCAAACCCGGCAAAAAGATTCTCTTCTTTGCCACGCTTCATTATTGGATCGAACAAGCCGCGCACATCTCCCTCGTCCTTGCAGGACTCGGTCACAACGTCACGCTGTTGACTCTGCCCTATGCCGAATGGCACAAAGAGAAGGACAAACTGACTCAGAAACAGCGCGGACTGCACACACGCGATGCGCTGAAGCCGCTTGCTCCTTATGTTCAACACGCATCATTTCTGGACCTCAAACCTGCTTCCGGCTTACCAGCCTCCCTCCACGCCGACATCGCCGAGGTCTCCCTGTGGGACGCGCAATACACGCTCATGCGCGAAGAAGTGGACATGAACGACCCGCGCGACAAAGCCCTCTACGACCTGCGTGTGAGACGCAACACCTTCGCCGCCCTCGCCGCCCTCGAATGGATGCAGGTCAACAAGCCCGATGTGGTCCTCATCCCCAACGGCTTGATTTTGGAAATGGGCATTGTCTTCCGCGCGGCGCGTTACCTGAACATCCCCGCCGTCACCTTCGAATTCAACGACCAGCGCGAGCAAATCTGGCTGGCGCAGAACACCTCCATCATGCAACAGGATACCGACTACCTCGTCGAAGCGCGCTGCTCCCTGCCGATGAGCGACGAAATGTACGAGCGTCTCGCCGATTTGGAAAACGCCCGCCGCGGCGCGCGCGTCTGGGGCAAGTCGAAGCGGCTGTGGCAATACGTCTCGGCGCAGGGGGCTGAGGCGACGAAAAAGGCTCTGGGGTTGGACAACCGCCCCGTCGTCCTGCTTGCCGCGAATGTGCTGGGCGACAGCCTCACGCTGGGGCGCAATGTCTTCGCCGCGTCCATGTCCGAGTGGATTACGAAAACCGTCCAATACTTTGCCAGCCGCACAGACGTGCAACTGGTCATTCGCGTGCATCCCGGCGAAAAACTCGTCCCGCAGGCGAAATCCATGGGGACGGTGGTGCGCGAGGCGCTGCCCGAACTGCCGGGGCATATTCACGTCATCGGCGCGCTCGACCCGGTCAACACCTACGACCTGATCGAAATCGCCGATTTGGGCTTGGCATACACCACCACCGTCGGAGTCGAGACCGCCATGAACGGCATCCCTGTGATTGTGTGCGGCAAGACGCATTATCGCGGGCGCGGCTTCACGATTGACCCGAACACCTGGGAGGAATATTTTGCCGCGCTCGAAAAGGCGTTGTTCGATTTACCCGCCCACCGCCTGACCGAGGCGCAAACCGCCAAAGCCTGGAATTACGCCTACCGCTTCTTCTTCGAGTATCCGCGTCCCTTCCCGTGGCGTCTGATGAATTTCTGGGACGATTTGGAAGTGTGGTCCGTCGAAAGAGTGCTGAGCGAGGAAGGCATGAGTCAATTTGGCGATACGTTCAAATTCCTGGTCGGCGAACCGTTTACGTGGAAGTGACCCTCACCCCCGTCCCCTCTCCCACAGGGAGAGGGGGGAGGAACAATGGCAGAAAACACCAAACAACAAGTACGCGAATTTTATGATCAGATTGGCTGGTCGCAGATCGGCGAGGGGCTGTACCAGAACGCCCGTTACGAAGACCTGCGTCCCGTTTCGCGCGAGTACATCCATAAATGCCATCTGCGCGTGAATCGTCACCTCGCGCCGCGCGGCGACCTTTTGCTGGATGCCGGCTCCGGTCCCGTGCAGTGGCCCGAATATTTGACCTATTCCGAGGGCTACCGTTTCCGCGTCTGCGCCGACATTTCGATCACCGCGCTTAAGGAAGCGCGCAGCCGCCTCGGCGATAAGGGGCTGCTTGTGGTTGCCGACATTGCCAATCTGCCGTTCAAGCCCGATGCCTTCGACGGCGTGGTATCCATGCACGCCATTCATCACCTGCCGCTGAGCGAACACAAGCGCGCCTACCTGGAACTGACCCGCGTGCTGAAGCCCGGCAGGAGCGGAGCGGTGGTCAACGGCTGGCATAATCCGTTACTCATGCGGCTGGCGGAGCCTTTTATTGCGCTGGGTCGTTTATTCACGGGGCGTTCCGCCAAAAAGAAGAAAAAGGATTGGTCTGCCGGCGAAGAACAGACCGGCACCTTTGTCGAAAAGATGACGCCGCGCTGGCTGAAGAGTGAGTTGAAAGACGCGGTGAGGTTCGAGATTTATCCGTGGCGCAGTTTGAGTCCGCGTTTTATGCGCTGGTTCGTGCGCCCGCAGTTGGGCGGCAAGTTTTTTTTGCGGCTCGTCTTCTGGCTCGAAGAAACCTTCCCGCGTTTCTTCGGCGAGAACGGGCAGTATCCGTTGATCGTGATTAGAAAGTAGAAAGTGAAAAGCGGAAAGTTGAATCACTTTACTGATCCGAATTTTCTCAAAGCCGATCAATACAAGGACTCGTCCAACCTCGATGCGCGGGTCGAGATTCACAAGCGTTTCAGCGCCAATCCGTATGGCTGGCTGACGTGGGTTTTTGACCGGCTTCTCGAACTGCCTGCAAATGCAAAGATTCTGGAATTGGGATGTGGTCCCGGTTATTTGTGGAAGGAGAACGCCTCCCGCATTCCCTCAGGCTGGGACATCACTCTCTCGGATCTTTCTTCGGGGATGCTTGATGCGGCGTGGAGAAACCTGGTCGTCACGGGACGCAGTTACAAGTTCAGGGAGATTGACGCGCAGGATATTCCGTTTGCAGACGAAACGTTCGATGCGGTCATCGCCAATCACATGCTGTATCACGTCCCCGATAAGAAAAAGGCATTCGGGGAAATCAGGCGCGTGCTGAAAACCGGCGGACGCCTCTATGCAACGACGGTCGGAGAGAAGCACATGCAGGAGATGAACGCCTGGCTCGATGTGGTGAGCGGCGGCGATTATGTCAGCAAGGCAGCCCGTTCCTTCCTGTTGGAGAATGGCATGGATTTGTTGAAGCCGTTCTTTTCGCGGGTGCGGGTGTCGCGCTACGAGGATGATTTGCGCGTGACCGAGTTGGAGCCATTGATTGCCTACGTGCGTTCGGCGGTTCCCGCTTCCGATTTACGCAAAGACAAACTCGAAGAACTGAAACTGGAATTACAGGATGCGTTGAATCGGGACGGTGAAATTTTCATCACGAAAGACAGCGGGTTGTTCGAAGCGATAAAATAATTAATGTCATTGCGAGGAGCCAGGCGGCAAAGCGATCTCGTCATGCAGGGAGATTGCTTCGGGCAGCAAAACACCGCCCTCGCAATGACATGAGGAGAGCATATGGATTGGAAAAATCAAGTTGTACTCATCACCGGCGGGACGGGGTCGTTCGGCAAAAAATTCACGCAGACCCTGCTCGAGGAAAAACAGCCGAAGAAAATCATCATCTTCAGCCGCGACGAGTTGAAACAGCACGAAATGCGGGTGCAGGGATTCGATCACCCGTCGCTGCGCTATTTCATCGGCGACGTGCGCGACCGCGAGCGGCTGGTGCGCGCCATGCACGGCGTGGACATTGTCGTCCATGCGGCGGCGCTCAAACAGGTGCCCGCCTGCGAGTACAACCCGATGGAAGCCATCAAGACCAACATCATCGGCACGGCGAATGTGCTCGAAGCCGCGCTGGATGCCGGCGTGAAGAAGGTCATGACCATCAGCACCGATAAAGCCGTCAGCCCGGCGAATCTCTACGGCGCGACCAAACTCGCCGCCGAGAAGTTGACCGTTCAGAGCAATGCCTATGCTGCAGGGACGGCGACCCGCTACTCGTGCGTCCGATACGGGAATGTGGTGGGAAGCCGCGGCTCGGTTGTGCCGCTGTTTCTCAAACAGCGCGAGAACGGCACAGTCACCATCACAGACGAACGCATGACGCGCTTCTGGCTGTCGCTGGAGCAGGGCGTCAGGTTCGTCATCGAGTGCATCGAGCAGATGGAGGGCGGGGAGGTGTTCGTGCCGAAGATTCCCAGCACAAAGGTCATTGACCTGGCGCGCGCCATCGTGCCGGACGCGAAAATCGAAATCATCGGCATCCGTCCCGGCGAAAAACTGCACGAGGATTTGATCTCGGAGGACGAGGCGCGTCACACCATCGAGCTCGAAAGGATGTACGTCATCCAGCCTGCGGAGGCGTCGTGGTTCGGTTATTCGTGGAAGGACAAGGGCAAGCCGCTCCCCGAAGGATTCACCTACACCAGCGACAACAATACCGAATGGCTCGATCTGGAGGGAATCAGGAAGTTTGTAGAGCCGTTCGAGAAGTTGTTCCGGCAGGGAAAACTCGAAGGATGATACCTTTGAAATGTCATTCTGAGCGAAGAATCTCTACGATGCCATACGAGACCCTTTGGTCGCTATCGCTCCCTCAGGGTGACATGACAAGAACCACATGAAACTCCTCATTACTGGCGTCAGCGGATTACTCGGAATCAACCTCGCATTGGAAGCCATGCGCGGGTATGAGGTGATCGGCATTGACCGCGGCAGGCTCAAATCTGTTCCGTTTCGGGTGGTGAAGGCTGATTTTCTTCAAACAAACGAAGTTGATGCCATCCTCGATGAAACGCGCCCCGACTGGCTAATCAACTGTGCGGCGATGGCAAACCTCGACGAGTGCGAGAAACATCCCGACCAGGCAAGGCGGCTCAACGCCGATTTCCCTGCCGAGTTGGCGAAGGCGTGCGCCAGACGGAACATCAAACTCGTCCATCTTTCCACCGATGCGGTCTTCGACGGGACAAAAGAAGGGGCGTACACCGAAGAAGACGCCCCCAACCCGCAAAGCGTGTATTCGCAGACCAAACTCGAGGGCGAGCGAGCCGTGCAGGAGGTCGACCCGCAAGCCATCGTTGTGAGGGTCAATTTTTATGGCTGGTCGCTGAACGGGCGGAGGAGTCTGGGCGAGTTCTTCGTCAATAACCTGAGCGAAGGCAGGAAGGTCTTTGGGTTTACGGATGTCGTCTTCTGCCCGATGTGGGTCAATCACCTGGCGCAGACGCTCCTTGCCATGCTCGAAAAAGATTTGCGCGGCTTGTATCATGCGGTGGGCGCACAGCCGATGAACAAGTATCAGTTTGGGGTGGAGGTGGCGCGCAAGTTTGGGCTGAGGGAAAGCCTGATCGAGCCGCAATCCGTTGAACGGTCGGGGTTGACCGCCAAGCGTTCCCATAACTTGTGGCTGTCTGTCCACAAACTGTCCACAGATTTGGGGCGTCCTCTCCCCGATTTCTCCATAGGGCTGGACGGGTTTTATACACAGTTTCAGCAGGGTTATCCACAGAAAATCAGGAGTTATCAACAGGCATGAAGGAACTTTGAAGTTGGGCGCGGGTTTGTTGTAAAAAAACAGCCACGTTCAACGTGGCTGCCTCCATCAAAACTGTTGGTTGTGAGACGCTCGATCAATCAATGGGTTTCTGATTTCCAATGTTTCCCGAATGACCAGCCTGTCCTGCATATCTTCGGAATACAGAATTTCGGCGTTGGCGGCAAGCGCGCAGGCAATAACCATGCTGTCCCAAAACGAAAGAGCCTATTCGTGGCGCAGTTGGGATGCGTCCAAAAGTATGCTCTCGTCCATTTCGATGATGGGATACTTCTCGTAAAACGCTTGGATAAGTTGTGAAATTTGCTCCTCGGTAAATTCAGCCTTCTTGATAAGATTTACACAAATTTCGTTGATGACTTGTACACTCAAGACGGGTTCTGTTCGTGTGATAACCTCTTTGGCGCGAGATGATTTTTGCGCCTCGCCTGTGTCCAACAAGGCATAAAGCCAGATGTTCGTGTCAAAAAAGCGGCAGGCTTACCTGGCATAAATTTGTTCTCTCGTCAGAGGGACGAAGGTTTTTACTTTGACGGGATGGGCAAGTAAAGTGTCCAGGTAGTTTTTCGACCTGCTTCTAGGCGTTTCTGCCTTCAGGATAACGCGGACATGATCACGGAGTTTTCCCTTGTATTTTTTGGGAATCTCAATGACGCCGTTTTTGATCCTGGACTTAAATTGCACAGTTACCATATTGCACCTCGCTATAATTATACCGCCATCCGCCATCACCAATTAGTTTGATGCGACAAAGCCTATTCAATTGTTCTCGGAGGACAACATGGAATTCAAAATTCAAGACCGCTGGATTGGACCCAATCACCCGACTTACTTCATCGCGGACATCGCTGCCAACCATGACGGCGACCTGAACCGCGCCAAACTGCTCATCCGCCTCGCCAAGGAAGCGGGGGCGGATGCGGCAAAGTTCCAGCACTTTCAGGCGCCCAAGATTGTTTCCGATTATGGCTTCAGTCACATGAATTCGAAGGTCAGCCATCAGGCGGCGTGGAAGAAGTCGGTGACGGAAGTGTATGCGGCCGCCTCGCTTCCGCAGGATTGGACGCCCATCCTGAAGGAGGAGTGCGACAAGGTCGGCATCCACTTTTTCACCTCGCCCTACGATTACGACTCCATCGAACACGTTGACCCGTACATCCCCGCCTTCAAGGTGGGCTCTGGCGAGATTGACTGGATCGAAACGCTCGAACACATGGCGTCGAAGGGCAAGCCGATGATCATCGCCAGCGGCGCGGCAGACATCGCCGATGTGCAGCGCGCCGTTCATGCAATTCTCAAGATCAACAAACAGTTGTGTTTGATGCAGTGCAACACCAACTACACTGCCAGCCCCGAAAACTTCGACCATATCCATTTGAACGTGTTGAAGACGTATGCGGTCATGTTCCCCGACGTGGTGCTGGGACTCTCCGACCACACCCACGGCAACGCGACGGTTCTGGGCGCGGTTGCGCTGGGGGCGCGGATGATCGAGCGTCACTTCACGGACAGTAACGACCGCGAGGGTCCCGACCACAAGTTTGCAATGAATCCCGATGCGTGGGCGCACATGGTGGAGGAGACGCGTCAACTCGAACGGGCGCTGGGTTCCTCCGATAAATTCATTGCCGGCAACGAGCAGGAGACAAAGATCGTGCAGCGCCGCTGTCTGCGCGCCGCGCGCGACATCAAGGCTGGCGAGGTCTTTACGCGCGAGATGATTGACGTGCTGCGCCCCGCCACGCCTGGGGCGATCAAGCCGCATGAGATTCCGAACGTTATTGGCACGCGGGCATTGACTGACATGCCAAAGGGCAAGGAGTTGAGGTGGATTGACCTCGGCGCGTAAGGGCGGACGGCTGTCCGCCCCTGCAGAACACATGAAAATTATTTATTTCTCAAAATCTTACACGCCTCACGATTACCGCTTTCTTTCGTCGCTGGCAAAGACGGAGCATGAGGTTTTCTTTTTGCAGTTGGAGGCAAATCACCGTCAGACGGAGGACCGCTCCGTGCCTGAGAACGTTCGGCAGATTTTGTGGGCGGGCGGGCGGAGAGAGTTCCGCTGGCGCGACGTTCCGCGCCTGACCTTCGACCTGCGGCGCGTCATTCGGGAGATTCAACCCGACCTCATCCATGCGGGTCCGATTCAGAATTGTGCGTTTCTCGTGGCGTTGAGCGGGTTTCGCCGCCTGCTGGCGATGTCGTGGGGATACGATTTGGTGATGGACGCGGAGAAAAGCGCATGGATGCGGTGGGTGACGCGTTACACGCTGCGCCGAAGCGCGTTTTTTACCTGTGACGCAACTGTGACCCGCGGGAAGGCTATCTCTTTTGGGATGAACCCTGAAAATACGATAGTATTTCCGTGGGGCGTTGATTTGGCGTACTTTCAACCAAAGAAAGAGGAAAGCGCCGTCCTGAGGCTTTCGAAGGGAAGAAAGGCGGCAGGCGTAAATCGCAAATCGCAAATCGCAAATCACAAATCTTTTACGTTGTTCTGCAGCCGCACGTGGGAACCCATCTACGGCGTGGATGTGCTGGCGAAGGCATTTGTGAAAGCGGCGAGCGAGAACCCAAATGTAAATCTCATCCTGCTGGGCGGCGGGTCGCAGGGAGCGCACATCCGCCAGATACTGATGAATGGCGGCGTGATGGAGCGGGTCCACTTTGGCGGGCAGGTGAGTCAACGCGATTTGCCGCGCTGGTATCACATGGCGGATCTCTATATCTCGCCCTCACACGTGGACGGGACGTCGGTCACGCTGCTGGAGGCGCTGGCGTGCGGACTTCCATGCCTGGTGTCGGATATTCCCGGTAACAGGGATTGGGTCGAGGAGGGAGTCAACGGCTGGCTGTTCCGTGACGGGGATGCGGATGATCTGGCGGCGAAGATTTTGCTTGCCATCAAGAACCGCAGGTCATGGGGGAGGATGGGTAAGGCGGCGCGGAAGATTGCCGAGGCGCGGGCGGATTGGCGCAGGAATTTTGGTAAACTACTTGACACATACAATGTCATTGCGAGGAGCGAACGATAGAGAGCGACGAAGCAATCCCCTCAAGGCGGTGAGGATAATTCGAAGCGAATCAATTATCAGTCAAGAATGAGGCGTGCGTCAGTGTGGATAAAGTTGAAGAGTTGGAATTGTCCAAAATAAGAGGAGATTGCTTCGCAACTTGCGCTCGCAATGACATGCAATTGGAGGAAACCATGCTTACGTTTGAAAAACTGGTCGAGGAGTTTCGTGCGCTGGGCGTGGAGGAGGGGGATACCCTGCTGGTGCACAGTTCGTATAAATCGCTGGGACCTGTGGACGGCGGACCGCAGACGGTGATCCGTGCACTGGAGGCGGCGCTCGGCACGGATGGAGAGGGAACGCTGATTATGCCGACGTTCAATTTCGGTTTCAATAAGGGCGAGCCGTGGGATGTGCGCACGACGCCCTCGAAGATGGGCGTGCTGACGGAACTGGTGCGAACCGACCCGCGCGCGAAGCGGGTGTTTCATCCGTTCTATTCGTTTGCAGTGCTGGGGAAGCACGCCGAGATGCTGGGAAGCCTGCGGTACAAGAGCGCCTACGAGCGTAATTCGGTGTTCGGTAAGTTGCGCGACCTGGACGGGAAGATTATGGTGATCGGGCTGTCGTACACGAACAGCATGACGTTCTTCCATCACATCGAGCAGATGGAGGGCGTGGATTATCGTTATTTGAAGCAGTTCACGGGGCAGGTGACGGATGAAAACGGCGTCACGTACACCGACACGTTCGAGATGCTGGTGCGCGATATTGATAAGGGCGTTGTGACGGAGGTCAACCCAATGGGCGAGTTGATGGAAAAGGCGGGGATTGTGAAGATCCGCAAGATCGGCGAGGCGGATGTGAAGTTGATGAAGGCGAATGAGGTGTATGCGTTTACGGCGCGCGAAATGAAGCGCGACCCGCATTTGTTGTATTACATAAAGAAAGATTGAAAGAAGAAAGAGTCTTAGCCACGGATTGACACAGATTTACGCGGATTTTTTCGGAAAGACCTTAACCACGGAGTCACGGAGTTTACATTTTCTCGATGTCTCCGTGACTCTGTGGTTCAAAAAAGTTTTTTCGTGATAATTCGTGAAATCCGTGGCAAAATGATTTTATGAAACCCTACCCCTCCCTCAAATCCATCCTCACGGAATTTTTTCCTTTGCACCGCACCCTCGTCTCCGACGATCACGATAGGACGCTGGAGATCGTCGGTTCATACATGCCCGCCTCCTCCAACTACACCATTGAGACCTACGCGCCGCTGACCCCCGTCTGGACGTGGAAAGTGCCTGAGCGGTATGTCGTCCATGAGGCGTATTTGGAAACTGAAGATGGCGAGCGCATCGTGGATTTCAAGGACAATCCGCTTCACATCGTTTCGTATTCATTACCCCTTGATAAAGTTTTGAGTTTTGAAGAACTCCAGCCGCATTTGTACTTCAACGAGAAACGCCCGCATGCCGTGCCGTGGATTTTCAAATACTACGAACGCGACTGGGGTTTCTGCCTGTCAAAGAACGCCTTCGACAAACTGCCGCGCGACAAAAAATATCACGCGGTCATTCGCTCCGAATTCATCACCGACCCCGCGCAGGGATTCAAAGTCGCCACGGCGGTGATCCACCCTCAGGGCGGACCGAATCCCGAAGCCGGCGAGTTCCTCGTGCAGGCGCACACCTGTCACCCCATGCAGGCAAACGACGACGGCGCGGGCGTGGTCAGCGCCATCGAATTGGCGCGGCGGCTGGCGGAGAATCCGCTTCCCGCCGGCTCGATGAGCGTCCGCTTCTGGTTCGGACCCGAAACCATCGGCACCATCGCCTGGCTGGCGCACAACGAGTCGCTCATCCCCAGTCTGCGCGGCGGTATCTTCCTGGAAATGACGGGCAACAAAAATAAAATCGCCTGGCATCACACAAGGCAACACAACCACCTCCTCGACCGAATTACCAATTACCAATTACGCAACATCGAACACGACGAACGTGATTTTGCCTCCGCGCCCGCCAACGATGAACGCGTCATC
Source organism: Anaerolineales bacterium (assembly GCA_034432325.1). Lineage (GTDB taxonomy): Bacteria > Chloroflexota > Anaerolineae > Anaerolineales > Villigracilaceae > Defluviilinea. Next base: position 6,748 of record DAOUBY010000055.1, on the reverse strand, counting down.
AACGGACCCGGCGTCAATGTGCCGTGCATCTCGCTCAACCGCTTCCCCTACGACGAATATCACACCACCGACGACAATCTCGACATCATCCACGAAGACATGCTCGCCGGCGCGGCGGAGATTGCCGAGCAAATCATCCGCGTCTACGCCACGAACTACATTCCAAAGCGCACGTTTCGCGGTCCCGTGTTTCTCAGCGGTCACGGCCTCTGGGTGGATTGGCGCGAGAACTGGGCGCTCAACCGCGCCATCGAAAAAATCATGATGCGCTTCGAGGGACAGCACACCATCTTCGACATTGCCGAACAGGTCGGGCTGGATTATTGGACGGTGCGCGAATATGTGGAAAAATTCCGCGCGAAAGGATTTGTGACTCCGCTGCCGATACCGTCGGAGGCGCAAACTTCGTAGTGCCGGCTTAAGCCGGCATTACGCCTGACTATGAAACCAAAAGTTGTCGCCATCATTCAGGGACGCATGACCTCCTCCCGCCTGCCCGGCAAAATCCTCGCCGACATCGCGGGACAGCCCATGCTGCAACGCGTCTTCATTCGGACCTCGCGGGCTGTTACTGTTTCCCAAACCATCTTCGCCACCACAACCGATCCCTCCGACGACCCCGTCGCCGAATACTGCGACTTCAGCGGAATCCCCTTCACGCGCGGCAGCCTCTACGACGTGCTGGATCGCTACTACCAAACCGCGAAGCAGACAAAGGCGGATGTTGTTGTGCGCATCACTGCCGATTGTCCCGTCATTGACCCGGCGTTGATTGACGATGTGGTCAATACATTATTAGAGACCGGAGAGCCGAGTTTCGATTTTGTCTGCAATCGTTTGCCCCCGCCATATCATCGCACCTATCCTATCGGGTTGGATGCCGAAGCCTGCACGTTTGCCGCATTGGAACGCGCCTGGAAGGATGCAAAAGAACCCCATCACCGCGAACACGTCATGCCCTACCTCTACGAAGGCGTTGAACTATCCATCGTCAACCGTCAACGATCTGAAGGAATTTCCCCTCGCGGCTTCCGCGTCGCCCTCCTCCACCACACCACCGACTTCGGCGGCTACCGCTGGACGGTGGATACGCCCGAAGACCTGGAATTCATCCGCCAGGTCTATGCCCGCTTCGAGGGGCGTGATGACTTTTCATGGAAAGACGTTTTGACTCTGGTTCACAACAATCCCGAATTGATGAAGATCAACGCTGGCGTCCAGCATAAAACCCTCAACGATATTGACCCGCGCGCCGCTGATCACTGATCACTGGTAACTACTTACTGTGCCGCTGCTCACCCTCTTCTCCGCCCCCAAACCCTTCACCGACCCGCACATCGCGCTGATTCAACGCAACGCGATTCGGTCATGGACTCTCCTGCCCGATGTCGAAGTCATCCTCCTCGGCGAGGAGACCGGTCTTGCCGAAGCCGCCCACGAACTGAACGTGAAGCACATCCCCAACGTGGCGCGGAACAAATCGGGCACGCCGCTCATCTCCTCCATGTTTCAACTTGCCCGCCAAAACTCGAACAGCAGCCTGCTCTGCATCATCAACGCAGACATCCTCCTCATGTCCGACTTTGTCGAAGCGGCGAAACAAGTCGTTAAACTCAAAGACAACTTCGTCCTCCTCAGCCAGCGCTGGGACCTGGACATAACCCAGCCCATTGAATTCACCGACGGCTGGGAAACTCGCCTGCGGTCCACTGTCCATCGTCAAGGCGGTTTGCATCGTCCCGCAGGTTCGGACTTCTTCCTCTTCCCGCTTTCCACTTTTCACGAAATCCCTCCCTTCACCATCGGGCGCGCAGGCTGGGACAACTGGATGATTTACAAAGCGCGCAAAGAACGCTGGGCGGTGATTGACTGCACGCCGTCGGTCATGATCGTGCATCAAAACCACGATTACCGTCACCTGCCCGGCGGCAAACCGCATTACGAACATCCCGAAACAAACGAAAACATCCGTCTCGCCGGCGGACAGGGGAACATCCGCTACACCATTTTGGATGCGACGCATCAATTGACAGGTGGTAAACTTACCCGCCCCAGGATGACCTCCGCCCGCCTCACCCGCAAACTGGAACTTTTCCTGCGGGCGGTCTTCTTCTTCCTGCCCGAACCTTTGCTCGAAAGCATTGCCCGCCCCAAACGCTGGAAGAAACGAATTCAGAAACTCCTCAAGTAAGATTTCCCTCCACCATTGCAACTTTTTCACATGGACTGCATCTAATGGACAAGACAACGCCGAACGAAATCTCGCTGGAAGCGCTCATCGCCGGAGACCGCGCCGAGTTTGCCCGCCTCGTGGACGAGTATTCCAGCCCGATCTACCGTCTTGGCTTGCGCATGCTCGGCAACCCGCAGGACGCGGAGGACGTTCTTCAAAACACCTTCCTCAACGCTCTCACTCACATCCAAAACTTCGAAGGGCGCTCCAGCCTGTCAACATGGCTCTACCGCATCGCCGCCAACGAAGCCTTGATGCTCATCCGCAGGAAAAAGCCGGAAGTGAATCTGGAAGATGTCGAGGGGGAAGACGAGGCTGAAGATTTGCGGCCAGCCCAAATCGTAGATTGGAGCGCTCTTCCAGAGGCTGAACTGCTTTCGGGCGAAGGAAAAAAAGTCCTCGACGCCGCCGTCAATCAGTTGCCCGAGTCCCTTCGCATTGTTTTTCTTCTGCGCGATGTCGAAGGTTTATCCATCAAGGAAACCGCCGAAGCGCTCAACCTGACCGAGACCAACGTCAAGACCCGCCTGCTGCGCGCCCGCATGGCGCTGCGCGAACAACTCTCTGCTTATTACAGTGAACGCCTGACCGCGAGGAGCGAGCAATGACCGAACACACCCATACAAAATGCGAAGAACTGCTGGGTTCGCTCTCGGCATACATTGACGGCGACCTCAACCCCGAACTCTGCCGGGAACTCGAAAAACATCTTGCCGAGTGCGATAACTGCCGCATCGTCCTCAACACCACCAGACGGACAATTGACCTCGTGCAGACTCCCCTCGAAAAGCCCGACCTGCCCGATGACGTGCGCGAACGCCTCTTCAAACGCCTCAACCTGGACCATTACCTGACTCCCAAGCCCAAATAGTTTCCACCCTCCACCATTTACAAGGACAACATGGCAACCAAAACCGTGCGCCTCAACTGGAATCCCGAAAATCAATTCATCCTCAGCGACAGGGATGATTACCAGATCGTCATGAAGAAACCGAACGGAGTCAGCGCCTCAGACCTGCTCCCCATGTCGCTGATCGGATGCTCCTCCCACGACGTGGTCGAAATCCTGAAAAAGCAGCGCGCAGACCTTCATCAACTCAACGTGACCGCCGAAAGCACACAGGACGACGATCCGCCCTGGCGCTTCCGCAAAATCCATCTGCACTATCGGGCGGTCGGCAAAGGCATTGACCCCGAAAAACTCGCCAAAGCCATCCAACTCAGCGAAGAAAAGTATTGCTCGGTTTACGCCACCCTCAAGGACGCTGTCGAAATTACGCACGACTATGAAGTGGTGGAAGCGTAACCTCCCCTCGCGGCACAACACAAAAGACCAGCCAATGAAAAGGCTGGTCTTTTCGTTTAGAACCCCAACTCCTTCAAATTCTGCTCCCGGCTCCTCTTTTCCCTTCCTCCCAGCAGCTCCTTCCAAAACGCCTCGTCATACCTGCGGGAGCGCACCGGCAGCGGCATCGGCACACCCCAACCCAAGAGCAAAACCTCCTCTTTCGGCTGCAGCCGCGCCAGCATGCCGCGCAACGCCTCCCGTCCTGCCAGACCCGAAAGCACGGCGTGGATGTCGTCCTCGTCGCCGAGCCAGCCTGAGATGCGCGTCCCCAACTGCGACATGACCTCATCATAAATCTGCGACGGGCGCTGATCCACGATCAACAGCGTCACGTAATACTTGCGCAATTCGCGGGCAATGGTGGCAAAGGTCGTCTGCGCCGCCATCTCGCGGTTGAGCAGTTTATGCGCCTCCTCCACCACAATCACCAGCGGACGCGGCTCCTCCCTGCCATGCGTTCGGAACGCATTGGTCTTGTGTTCCCACGCCGCGCGAATCTTTCGCGTCAGCAGGTTCGACACCAGCAGGTAGTCCAGGTCGCTTTCATGCTCCCCAAACGAAAGAATCACATGCTGACCGTTCTCCAGCGACGAGATGATTTCCTTCACGCTGTCGGCGGCGGGTCTCTCGGTGATGTAGGGCTTGCTGAACAGGCGGCGCAATTTATCGTGCAGCGCCTCCGCCGCCATCACATTCACGCCGTTTGCGCCCGCCCACGCCGCCACGCTGTCGGGATGCGGAATTTCTTTCGTCTTTCCCCTTTCATCCTCGACCGTCATCGTTTCCCGGTTCATCGCCTTGAAACGCGCAAACCACTCCTCCCGAAACGAAGTGTACAACGCATTCAAAACGGTGGGCGCGGTCTCGCGCAAATTCAATTCACGCGTAAGCGTTTCGATGTCGCTTGCGGAAATATCCCCCGTCGAAATTTCCAGATTAAAGTCCGCAGCCTGCCCTCGAATGGTTGAGCCTGCCCCCAAGCCGACGATTCGCACCTTCGACTTGAACCTGGTCTTCAGCCCCGTCACCGGCTTTTTCGTGTCCGACGCCACATCGTCGAAGCCATACTCGTTGTGCATATCCAGCACAAACACCGAGGCTTTGTTGTAGTGCATGAGCCCCGCCAGCACCAGCCGCGTGAGGAACGACTTGCCCGTGCCCGTCGCCCCGAACACCCCCGACGACCTCTGCACGAACTTCTCCAGGTCAATGCACACGGGATGATTCTGCTCGCGCGTGTATCCGATGATGAAGTTGCCCTTCTCGTTCGGGTCGCCGAAAATTTCAGCAATGTCGCCTTCATTTGCCAGGAACACCTGCGCATGATGCGGCGGCACATTCTTGACCGGTAAAATGCGCGGCTCATCCTTCAACCCTGCTTCAATCCTGCCGCGCCATTGTTGATACGCCGGCGTCCCCAATTCGGGACCCACCTCCAGCATCAAATTCGGCAGCACTTCGAGATTGGCGTACAGCGTCTGTCCATGCAGCGCCTGGGCAATATGCGCCGGGAAGCGTCCCTCCATCTGCTCATCGGCAAAACGCGGATCCGTCGCGCCGAGTTGAATATCCGTGACGATGCCGTAATAATTCCACTCACCCGACTGAATCACCACAAACGCCCCCTCCTGAATTTCCTGCGGCGAAACCGTCAGCCGCACCCGAAAATTCTCCTTCAACCCCCCGCCGACCAGATACCCGATTTTTGTACGCTGTTCCATAAAATCACCATACCCGTTCCAGATTGGGATTATCGAGCGGTTTGCGTCCCACCTTTGCCATATCAATCCATTTGCCATGCACCTTCACGCGCACCACATCCGCCGTGAAATCGGTCACCGTCGAGCCGTTATTGTTGAACAGCCACGACCCCACCGCGTAAATATCCACCGGCACCCCCAACTTCTCGAATTTGCGAATCTTTTCGGGATTGAACCCGCCGGAGACGACGATCTTCACATTGCGGCAATACGACCGCGCCGCCTCTTTCCAGACCTCGGGCAGGCGCCACGATTCCCAGGCCGAATCCAACGCCTGACGGACGTTGAACACCAGCCGCGGGTTGACGCCGAGATCGAGCGCCGGGTCGCCCAGCGGCGCCACCGACACGTCACGCACGCTCCCGCTGGTATCCAGCCGCACGCCATACAAGACATACTTGGCTGCCTCGGCTTCATCGCCCGCATCTTTCAACTCCCTGTACTTCGTGAACATCGCCTCCAGCACGCGCAGCGAATCGCGCACCGAGTCATTGTTGAAATCCACCAGCGCAATGCGCGGAATGCGCGCCGGCAAGATGCGCGCAAACTGCATCATCGCCTCTGCCGTATCGCCGAGGAAAGAAGCGATGGCGGCATGAGCAACCGTCCCGCCGCCTGCGCCGCCCCACCAGTCGCCCTGGGCGTCGGTGGAGACGAAGGGACCCAGTTCATGCACATAGTCCCGGTTGAAGCGCTGAACGGCAATGTTGTAGGCGTAGCCGTCTGCCGCCTGCACTTCGTGCAAATCGAAGCGCGCCGGGAAGAACAGCACCGGTTTGCCGTGCGCCGCCACGAGCGTCTCGTACACGTTCGTCGCCACGCGGCTGGCGCGGGTGAGGATGCCGAGAGTGGGGGTTTCGAGCAGGGCAAAGTCGCGGTAGCGCCCCCGCACCCTGATGACCGGCTCCACATGCAGAGGGTTACCGTCCGATTCGACGATGGTGCCGTCGTGCACTGCCCAAACTTCCAACTGGCTGGAGGTGTCCACGAAAGTTCCCCCATCCCAATAGCCGGTGCAGTGACGAAGCATGGCGAGCGCCTTGTCCACGCCAACGACGATGGTCTTGCCTGCGCGGCGGGTGAACCACTGCATTTCCACTTCGATGTTGCCGACGGCAATCTCTTCCGGCGGCATGCCCGGCGGCAGGTTGTGATATTTTCCCGAATAGGTGTATCCCTCGGCGGCAAGGGCGGTGAGCATGCGCCCGATGTTTTCGAAATATTTGTCGGAATACCAGCCGCGGCGCATGCGCTCGATGTCGAGTTTGAAGGTTTCGTTCGTCAGGCGTTTTTTATCGAAAATAGACATGGGACCTGTTTATAGAATTGCTCTTGAAAAACTATCACAACCGCGAAGATTTTGTAGCGCGACATTCATGTCGCTTTAGGTTGCGGAATGAATTCCGC
>DAOUBY010000054.1:0-7978 GCA_034432325.1 Anaerolineales bacterium | reverse complement strand
TGGTCACACAGCCTGTGTCGTGAGTCACGGTCAGGTCGGGGTTGACTTCGTTCTTCATCGTCTCGATTTTGCGAAGCACGGCAAACGAGCGTGTGAAGTCGCGCTGAACCAGCACGTGACGAAAGCCGAAGCCGCAGCAGTCGAACCAGGTCGAGTAGTCCGCGACGTTGATGCCGAGCGCTTCGAGCGTGGCGGTCACGGTGGCGGTGCGTTGTCCGCCGTAGATGTCGGGGTCGTAGATGGCGTCTTCGGCGACGATCTTGTAGTAATGGCAGGCGGGGTGGACTGTTGCGGTGATCATGCTCATGTCCACCGTTTGTTTTTCCGCAAACTTCCTGCGCATGACGTGAACCCACTCGCTGTAATGGACGATCTCTTCGGGCAGGACGAGCGGCTTGCCCAGTTTGTCCAGAATGCGGCGGACTTCGTCGCGCAATCCCTTGTGGTGAACCAACTGCTCGCGGATTTCCTTGTAATGCCCGTAGGATGTGCCGCAGTGAATCATCGGGAAGTATCCCGTCTCGTAGGCGGCGGCGAAGTTGCGCACCATCACGGCGGCTTGTGCGGCGGCGTTGGATGTCGCCGAAGCGTAGTAGTTCCAGCCCGTGCAGGAGGTCTGATCCGTCGGGTCGAGATAGTCCAGCCCAAACTGTCGGTGCAGCCAGAAGATGGAGGACGTGTAGCCTGGGATGTGTCCGCACTGACCGCAGGATTTGTGATGCCAGGTGTGGTCAATGGGAATCTTTTTCGTGCGCCCGTACTTGGTGGTCACTTCCACGTGGTTTTCGGGCATCTTTTGCAGGATGATCTCGCCCTTGGCTTCGAGTTCATACAACGCCTCACGGATGTCGTGCGTCGGCGCGGCTTCTGCATCGCGGACGACGGCGTGCGATTTGCGTTCGAGGATTTCTTCTACGGTTGTGGTCATGGTTTCTCCAATCATTTCTCTGCGTAGAAGGCATTCTCTAATGCCGACGCTAGAGAGCGTCTTCTACGCCCAGGCAAACCGATAAAGGTAATTACCAATTACCAATCTCTAAATTACCCTTCTTCCAATTCTTCCTGCATCACATCTGCCAGTAAATCGTACAGACCTTCGTCAATTTCCTTGATGATGTCCATGTTGCCCGTCTCGAACCAGATGGTATAGAGTTCGAGCAGGGTTTTGCGGTTTGTCTTCCACGCCGCATCGGTGACGCCGCGCAGGGTATCCACAGGGATGGCTTTTCTCCACACGGGCATGTTCTTGGAAAACTCTCCCACCCACGGACCCCAGTCGGGGAAGAAATCTGGCTGGAGCATATCAGGCGAGACCTGGTTGCCCTTGAGCATGACCTTGTAAATCACGCGGCTGTAGCCTTGCAGAACGTCCTTCGTCTCCTGCAAGCCGTTCTTGACCGCCACCTCGCGCAGGAGAGTCACCAACCCGCCAGGGTTGTTCCCGCGCGGACAGCGCAGGCACGAGAAACATTGCGCGCAATTCCAGATGTCTTCGGCGATGATGTCGTAAATCCGTTCCACGTCCTCGCGCGCCATCGCCTGGGCAATGACGCGGGGAGAGTAGTCGTAGAAGCGCGCTGAGGGACAGGTCGAAACGCAGATGCCGCACTCGTAACATCCGTAGAGGAAGTCTTCGTAGCGCGGGTCGTTCTTGACCTCGAAGAAGAGCCGTTCCTTTTCTTCGTAGGTCACGTCGGGATGGCGGTTCGCCGCCTTGCCTGGATTCCAGTTCTCTTGTGTGGTGGGCATGAAAACTCCTCTGCGTACTCGGCGTTCTCTTCCTCTGCGTATTCGGCGTTCTCTTACGCCGAATATGGACTAGAGAGCGTTCACTGTGCTTGTCCACAAAGGGCACGAAGAAGCACGAATAAAACCTTCGTGAAAATTTGTGTTCTTCGTGGATTAGAAACCTATCACCGCATCGGCATCGCACGCCATGTCGTTGAACGCCGCGCCGCCGATCATTTCCACGCCTTCGATCATGTCGTCCATGGTGTAGCCGTGCAGGTCGAGCGAAGGCTGGCAAACGAGCAGACGCACGCCCATTTCCTGCGCCTGTTCGATGAAGAACTTCAACTCCCTGCCGCCGCCGCCCTTGCGCGGAATGACGATCTTCTCGCCGTTGCCTTTCGCCACGCATTGCGGACCGTTCATCGTGAAATAGATGGCGACTTCGTTATCCATCGCCGCGGCGGCGGTGGCGAGAAAGAACGGCGTCGCCGTCCGTTCGGGGTCTTTTTCGCCGTGAGTTTGGATGTAGAGAATTCGTTTCGTTTCGGGGTCGTTGGTTTTCCAGACGCTCATGGGTGGGGTGTCTCCAGAAAGAATTTGTACCGAGCAGCGGACGTTAGAGAACGTCCGCTGCACATCAAATCAAATGAACAACTGCACGTCGGCGTCTGCGGCGTATTCGAGGAAGGTCGCCGCGCCGCCGATCTCGCATTCCTTGATGAAGTCCTCACGCTTGAAGCCAAAGACATCCATCGTCATCTGACAGCCGATCATGCGCACATCCAGGTCAACGCACATCTGACGCAGTTCTTCGACGGTGGCAACGCCTTTATTCTCGAAGGTCTGCTTCATCAACGTGGTTGCCAACGCATTGAAGCCCGGAACATTTGCCATGAGCAGCTGCGGAATGGGCCAGTTGATGCTCTGAAAACCTTCGGGACCGAACGGCATCTTCATCGGCATGGCGGGATTGCCCAGCGGAGTGACCGCGGCGCTCAACTTCGGCTTGAGCAGGGTCAGCCCATAGAAGGTGAAGAAGATGCCCACCTCCCAGCCCATCGCGCCGGCCGCGCTGGCAAGGATGAAGGGGGGGTAAGCCCAGTCTAAGGTCCCTTTCGAAGCGATCAGGGCGAGCCGCTTCGGGGCATTCGGGTCAGATTTGGACATGGTTCACTCTCCTGAAAATCAAAAACCGCCATCGCAAGCGGGGACGATAAAACCCGCTTCATCGGGCGGCTGGACGGTTATTTTTTCTTCAAATAGAAGACAAACTTGCCGTCTTCGGTGGTGGAACGCAGAAGTTCATTGCCGGTTTGGCGGCTCCACGCCTCCATGTCGGGCGGAGCGCCGGGGTCGGTGGCAATCATTTTCAAAATTTGCCCCGACTGCAACTCCTTGATCGCCTTCGTGGTTTTGACGACCGGCATGGGGCAAAGCATTCCCGAACAGTCCAACACCTGATCTTCCTTGATCACATCCATCATGCGCCTCCTTTGCGAACTTGCCCGCGGACCCGCGCCGTGGGCTGAACCGCTTCAAATCTTACCGAAGAGCCGTTCCCTCTGCCATTCCCCCCGCAGGGGATTTTTCCTCCCCCGCGCGGGGGATTGGACTATAATCGCCACACCATGCTCTCGAAACTCGAATCGCTCTTTCATTCGAGCCGCGTCTTCCCCTTTCTGGTCGCCTTTCGTTGGGCTTCGCTCCTCCCTGCGCTGTTGATTCTCGTTCAGGGCAGGGGCGCGGGAAATTCCCTGCTCCTCCCGCCGCTGTGGACTTTTCTCATTGCGTTCAGCGCCAATGTCATCATTTCCCTGTTCAACCGCGCCCTCAACCGCCTTGTGATGGAACGCCCTCTTTTCATGGGCGTTGATCTGCTCTTTTGTGCTTTTCTCCTGACCGTCAGCGGCGGTTCCCGCAGTCCCTATTTTCTCTATGCGCTCAGCCCCCTGCTGGCGGGGGCGTTCTTCCTGCAAATGCGCGGCGCATTGGGAAGCGCCGCCTCTTTCACCCTCCTTTACCTGGGCGCCGATTTCATCGCTCACCGCCCGAACGGTTTCCAGCCTGCCGAAAGCGCCGCGCTCATCACCCAACTGGTCGGCATCTGGCTGCTCCCCATCCTGCTCGCCTACCCCTCCATCCTGCTCAAGGAAATCAACCGCGCCCGCGATGACCTTTCCGCCGCGCGCGACGAGCTCGCCGAAAAACATGAAAATCTCGCCGCCGCCCACCGCCAACTGCGCGTCATCCATGACCTGACCGTTCTGCTCCAAGCCGCGCCAGACCTCATCTCCGTCCAGCAGCGCGTGCTCGGCGCAGTGACCACCGGGCTGGGGTTTCGCCGCGCCATTGTAAGCGTGGTGGACCCCGCCCGTGAAGAAATGGGCGGCTGGATGCTCTACCCCGTCAATTCCTCCTTTCCCTCCATCGAGCCGCTTCCGCTCAAAGCCGAAAACGGCGAAGTCTTCAGAGCCCTCATCGAGCGCACGCCTTTCACCACGGGAAGCGACGGCGAAACCCTCGTGAATCATCCTTTGCTCAATTCCTGGCTGAAGACCTGCCAATGGTATGTGTACCCGCTCTTCCTGCGCGAACATGCGGTGGGAGTATTGCTGGTGGAAATGGAAAAAGGAAAGGAACTGACCCGCCAGCGTCAGGAAGCCGTCGTGATGGTGGCGAATCAAGCCGCCCTCGCGCTTGGGACAACAATCCTGTGCATTGACCGCGCCCGACGCCTCGCCGTGGAGACCGAACGCAACCGCATCGCCCGCGACATCCACGACACGGTCGCGCAATCGCTCTTTGGCATTGTCTACTCCCTCGACGCCTGCATCAACATGCTTCCCGCGCAGGCGGATGAAGTCAAGCGCGAACTGACCGAACTGCGCGCTCTTGCCGGCAGCGCTCACGACGAGGTGCGCCGTTCCATCTTCGACCTGTGGCCCTCTGCGCTGACAATGGAAACGTTCCAGTCTGACTTGCGAAATTACGTTGCCAGTTGCTGCCGCCCGCGTCCCTTTGAAATTATTTTCGACCACAACGGCGATTTTGACCGCCTGTCTGCGGGGCTGCGCCGCACGCTTTATCGCATGGCGCAGGAGGCGTTGACGAATGCGGCGCGGCATTCGGGCGCAGACTCCGCCAAACTTTGCCTGACAGTGGCAGACGGCGAAGTTTACCTGGTGGTGACCGACAAGGGGCGGGGTTTCAATCCTGAGGCGGCTTTGTCGCGCAGTCAGAACCGCGAGCATTTCGGTTTGCACGGCATTCAGGAACGCGCCCGCGCGCTCGGCGGCGATTGCGAGATTCACAGCCGTCCCGGCGCGGGCGCGCGCGTCATGATCAATCTTCCCGTCAATGGGCATCATGCCTGATCCCATCCGCCTTCTCATCGTGGACGATCACGCCGTGGTCCGTAAAGGGCTGGCAATGGTCCTTCGTCAGGAATCAGATTTCGAGGTCGTGGGCGAAGCGCAGAACGGACGAGAAGGCTTGGAAGCGGCGGAACGCCTCCAGCCCGATCTTGCCCTTGTGGATCTCGTCATGCCGGAGATGGACGGTCAGGAGATGGCGCTTGCCCTGCGCAAGTCGCATCCACACATCAAAGTCATGATGTTGACCGGCACGGAGGTGGATGAGCGCGTGTTCGATTTGCTTGCGGCTGGCATAGAGGGGTATGTGCTGAAGAACATCGAACCCGCGGAACTGGTGGGGGCGATTCGCGCCGTCATGCGCGGCGAGGCGTATTTGCATCCTGATGTGATGCGTATGGTGGCTCGACGCTTACAGCCGCATGCCGCCCCGTCCGCCTCATTGACGCCGCGCGAACTCGAAGTGCTGGAATGGATGGCGACGCCGAACACGTATCGTCAGATTGCAAATCAGTTGGGGGTCAGCGAAGAGACCGTGCGCAGTCACGCCAAGAGTATTCTCGAAAAGATGAAACAACCGAACCGCGCGCAGGCGGTGCTGGCAGCGGTTCGGTTGAAACTCATCAAGATGGAGGAAATGTGAGGAGGATGCCTCAATCCACCGTCAGCGTCTTGGACAAATTCCTCGGGAAATCGGGATCGAACCCGCGCAGAACGCTCATGTGATACGACAGTAACTGCAGCGGCAGGACGCCCAGCAGCGCCGCAATCTGCGGATCGGACTTGGGCAGCGCGATCAGGTCGTCGGCGTTGGCGCGCAGGCGCGGGTCGTCCTCCGCGATGACGATCGTCCGTGCGCCGCGCACCTTCACCTCGTTGATGCCGCTGATGATGAGCGGCACGTCGTTGGGTCCTGCCACAAAGATGATCGGATAGCCCTTGCTCACCGCCGAGAGCGGTCCGTGTTTGAATTCGGTGGAGAGCATTCCCTCGCAGTGGGCGTAGGTGACCTCTTTCAGTTTCAGCGCGCCTTCGAGCGCGATGGGGTAGGTCGCCCCGTAGCCGAGACAGTACAGGTCGTTCCACTGGTTGACGTCCGCCACAACCGCCTGCACCTGTGGTTCGACCGTTTCAAGCGTCTTGTCCATCAGTTCGGGGATCACATCCAACTCGCCCACATTTTTTCCCGCCATCCTGTATGCCAGATACAAAAACGTCACGACCTGATTGGTGAAGGTCTTCGTGGCGGGGACGCTGATTTCGTAGCCGCAGCACAAGGGGAGACAGAACGAAGCGGCTTTGGTCAGCGTGGAGCCGACCACGTTTGCCAGTCCGAAACATGCCATGCCGCGCGCCTCCGCCGCCTCCAGCGCGTTCAGCACGTCTTTGGTCTCGCCCGACTGGCTGACGAAAATCCCCACGTCCTCGTGATTGACTGTCGGCGCGTATTGCGCGATGAACTGCGGCGCAAGGATGGGAACCACCGCCCGCCCCGCCAGTTGCGCGAAATAGACCGCGCCCGTCATCGCGGCGTGATAACTCGTGCCGCAGCCGATGAAATACAGATGGCGCGCCTGCTTCATCTTCTCGAGCAGCGCGTCCACCTCGCGGTTTCCGTTCAGCATGTGGAGCAGTTCGCGCGCCGCCTGACTCTGCTCGTGGATTTCCTTCAACATGAAATGCGGATACCCGCCCTTCTGCACCGCGTCCATCGTTTCCGTGACGGTTTCGGGTTTGCGCTCGATAAGTTTCCCATCCTTGACCGAACGTACCTCCACCTTATCCGCCCACAACGTGACGATCTCCCCATCCTGCGGGCGGATCACTTCGCGCGTCAACGGCAGGATCGAAGGCAGGTCCGACGAGACGCAGGTGAAGCCCTCGCCGATTCCCACCACCATCCCCGAACCTTTCTTGAAGGCGTAGAGTTTGTCGTCGTTCGTCCGCCCGATGACGAAGGCATAGTCGCCTTCGAGATCGCCGTAGGCAAGGCGGATGGCATCAATGAACTCGTAGCCGCGATTCAGATAGCGCTCCACCGCGTGGACGCAGGTCTCGCCGTCGTTCTGCGAGCGGACGGTGAGTCCCTCGGCGATGAACTGCTCGCGCAGCTCGAAGTTATTCACCACGTTGCCGTTGTGCGCGCCCACCAGGTCGCCGTCCGAGTCAAGGTGCGGCTGGGCGTTCACCTGCGACGGCTCGCCAAACGTTGCCCAGCGCAACTGCACGATGCCGCGCTGTCCGCGCATTTCGGCGAAGTGATATTTTGCCGCCACCTCTTCCACCTTGCCCACATCCTTGCGCAAATCAATCTTTTTTCCGTTCAGCGTCGCCGCGCCCACCGAGTCGTAGCCGCGGTAGGTCAATCGCTTCGCCGCTTCGATGAGAATGGGACCGAGTTCTTCATCTTTGCTGGTAACGTACCCGAAAATTCCGCACATGTATTTTCTCCAATTAATTTTGTGTTGTGGACGTTCTCCCTGGACTGTCCGCCAGGACAGGCTTACGTCCGCCTCGGCGCATGAGCGCGCCTGATGTTACGCAGTTCATTCGTACCGCGACATTTATGTCGCACCCCATATTTGGGTGGTGCACAGAAGGGCGAGATACCCTTCAACAGGCTCAGGGCAAGAATCTCGCGGTACGCTATTGCTAGATTTATTTGTTAATTTGCAACAGGTCGCCTGGAAATGCGAGATGAATCTCGCGCTGCCGCGTAAGGTTGAGTTAATTATCCCACGGCGCAGTGCCGCGCCCGCCCGCTTCGCGCAGCGACCCGAAAACTGGTTCCGCCAAATCGGGCAGAATCTCCGCTGCTGCCGCCAGCAGACCGAAACAGCCCGCGATCATCATATCGCCAAACGGGACGGCGAAAT
>DAOUBY010000053.1:0-7280 GCA_034432325.1 Anaerolineales bacterium | reverse complement strand
AAATTTCAAGATTCTGAATAGCGCCTTTTGGAATTCCTTTGTGTACTTCGTGTCCTTCGTGGATAAAGACCTTTTTGCAGTAGACTCAATTATGCGAATTTCACAAAACTTTGGGTCATTCGCGTCGGTAGCACTACAGTAAAACGCGGAATCTTCCAGCAGGGAAAAAATCAGCCACAGATTTCACGGATTATCACGGATTGGAATAAAAAATCCGTGTAAATCTGTGCTAATCCGTGGCAAAAATCCAACCACGGTTAAGTGCAGTCCTACCTCTGCGTCTCTGCGGTGCATTTCTGAATTCAACCCTTATCCCGAATTCACGTTAAGCATCTTTTTTTCAACCAGAATCAACAGCCCGGAAGAAGGATTATTCCGGGCTGTTTTCGATAGCCCGCCTGCCTGTTGTATAATCCCCGCCAACGCCGCTTCTGGAGAAATCCATGCGCCCCGATTGGGACTCCTACTTCATGAAAATTGCCTTTGCCGTCTCCGAACGCAGCACCTGCGACCGCGCCTTCGTCGGCTGTGTGCTGGTGCTGGATAAGCGCATCCTCACCACCGGCTTCAACGGTTCGCCCGCCGGGCAGGCGCACTGCGACGAAGCCGGGCACCTGATGGTGGATGGACACTGCGTCCGCACCATTCACGCCGAAACGAACGCCATCATTCAGGCGGCGCTCCACGGCGTTTCCACCAAAGGCGCAACCTGCTATGTGACCCACCTGCCCTGCATCAACTGCACCAAGGCGCTCATTAATGCCGGCATCACACGCATCGTGTACAGCGTGGCATACCGAACCGACGAAAACGCCATGAACTTCCTCAAAGCGGCAAATATCGAAGTGGTGCAAAAAGAATTCACCCCCGAATAAACCCCGCAAAACAAAAAGCCGCACGGAAGGAAAGACCACCCGTGCGGCTTTCGTTTTAACCGACCCCTCACTCGCTGGGGATAACCACCCACAGGATGAGATAAATCAAAATCCCCGGCACGCCGCCCGGAATAAGCGCAATGACCATCGCCAGGCGGAACCAGAACGAACTGATGCCGAAGAATTCCGCCAGCCCGCCGCACACCCCGGCGACAACGCGGTTGCTCCTCGATCGGCGCAAGGCTTTCTTTTGATTGGTTGTCATTTTCAAACTCCTTTATCGTGATGTCGATTCCATCTACGCAGCCAGGCGCAAAAGGTCGCGGCGGAGAAAAGGCAAATGACGGCGCGGCAGGTTCCAGGTCCAGGTTGAGGCGCGGAAACCTGCTGTACAACCGGCAGGGGGAGCGGGTACAATACGTCCACTTTGGGCGTCACGCGCTTCCAAAGTCCAGACTACCCGTGCGGTATAAAACACCATGATAGCATGCCCTATTCCAACCATGTTCGACCCGAGTCCCGCAAATCCCTTGCTGACGTAATTCACGCCCCCTTCTGGCTCGACGACCCGCTTCGCCCCGCCCCTCAGCCTGCCCTCACAACCCAAACCTCCACCAACCTGCTCGTCATCGGCGCAGGTTTCTCCGGCTTGTGGACCGCCCTGCTCGCGCGCGAGGAAGACCCCAGCCGCGAAATCATCGTCCTCGAAGCCGGCGAAGCCGCCCGCGCCGCCAGCGGACGCAACGGCGGCTTCCTCGACGCCTCTCTCACGCACGGCTTCTCGAACGGACTCGCGCGCTGGCGGCGCGAACTGCCTGCCCTGCTTGCGCTGGGACTTCAGAACCTGAACGAAATCGAAGAGACGCTTGCTCGTCACGGCATCGAGTGCGACTACCTCCGCTCCGGCGACGTGAACGTGGCGACCGACCCGCATCACATCGCCGAGATGCGCGAGGACATGGAGGCAGCCGCAGCCTTTGGGCTGAACCTGCAATTCCTGGAGCGCAATCAGATTCAAGAGATGGTCAAATCGCCGCTCTTCATTGCCGGCTTGAAAAACCCCAACGTGGCGCTGGTCAACCCTGCCCGCCTGGCATGGGGACTGCGCCAGGCTTGCCTCAACCTGGGCGTGCAGATACACGAAAACTCCCCCGTCACAAAGCTGGAAGAAGACGGGAATTTCGTCCTCGCCCGCACCCCGCACGGAAGCGTCCGCGCCGCGCATGTGGCGCTTGCCACCAACGCCTTTCCGCCCTTGCTCAAATGGCTCTCGTACTACGTCGTCCCGGTCTATGACTACGTTTTGATGACCGAACCGCTCACCCCCGCCCAGCGCGAAGCGATTGGCTGGCAGGGGCGCGAAGGACTCAGCGACGCCAGCCGCCAGTTCCACTACACCCGCACCACCGCCGACGGGCGCATCCTGTGGGGCGGCTACGACGCAGTCTATTACTGGAACAACGGCTTCGGAACACAATTCGAAACCTCACAGCGTGAATTCGAGCGGCTTGCCGAACACTTCTTCCAGGCATTCCCCCAACTCGAAGGCATCCGCTTCAGCCACGCCTGGGGCGGCGCCATAGACACCTGCTCGCGCTTCGCTCCCTTTTGGGGCAAGGCGCACGGCGGCAAAACCGCCTACTCGCTGGGCTTCACAGGCTTGGGAGTCGGCGCAACGCGCTTCGGAGCAAGGGTCATGCTCGACCTGCTCGACGGCAAACAAACCGAACGCACCGCCCTGCACTTCGTCCACACCAAACCCCTTCCCTTCCCGCCAGAACCGTTTCGCTCCATCGGCATCAACCTCACCCGCCGAGCCATGGACGCCGCAGATCGGAACGGCGGGCGCGAAAATCTCTGGCTTCGGGTCATGAATAGGCTGGGGTTGGGTTTCGACAGTTAATACCCCGCGCACGGCAATATAATCAGCGCACGAGAAAGACAAACGGGCAGGCATGTTTTGGCGTCTCTGGTCTCGCCTCGCGCAGGACAGGGCGCGATGTCAGCAGGGCGAGCAGGGTCGCATCCATTTCGCACAACTCGGGATGCCCTCCCACCACCGCCGCATACGGACAATGCCCAAACAACACCCGCGGACCCTCCGCGCCAGCCTCCCAGCGCGCGTGATAGCGCATCTGATTCAACTTCTCGACGAGCAGAGTCAACCGTTTGGCGACAGGCTGAGCGGCAAAACTGACCTCCCCCGCCAGGCGTTTCGCCAGCGCCTCCACACGGACCGAGGAGCCTGCTTCCGCCAAAAGCGCCTCCGCCAACGCCGACACATTATCGCCCAACGCCCCCCGCGGCAGCGAATAGAGCGTCTCCCGCCTGCCGCGTCCCTCGCGCTTCTGCCCGCGCTCCGCCTCCACCCGCCCTTCTGCCGTCAGCACCCGCAGGTGATGACGAACCGCCGGCGCCGACATCTTCAACCCGCGCGCAATCTCCCGCGCCGAAGCCGTGCGGTTTTTCGTCAGGTAGGAAAGAACTTTCTGCCGGGCGGTCATGGAATCAGGTGTGAGGGAGAAAAAGGCGGATCGAAACTGAATCAACTTTCGGCGGGGGACGAAGCGGTCTTGTCATCCCGCAGGCATGATTATACTCACTTTCTCATTTCTATAAATATATTTTTACGCAATTCAATTGACTTTGGCGCATCCACAGGTATAATCGAAACTTGTGACGGAAAACACCAATTGCCAATTACCAATCTCCATTTACCAATGACCCTCACTTGGGAATCCACCTACGCCATCGCGCTGGAACTCCGCCGGCGGCACCCGCAAATCAACCTCGAGGAAGTCAGCCTGCGGCAAATTTACGAGTGGGCCCTGCAACTACCGGAATTCGAGGATGATCCCGCTCTCGCAAACGACGACATCCTTTACGCAATCTACCAAGACTGGTTCGAGGAGAACATTCATGGACAATGAAAAACTAAGCCTCCCCCAATACGACATTCCTGACGATATTCAGAATGCCGTCGCCATCACCACGCTCGACCGCATCTACAACTGGGGTCGGCGTTCTTCGGTGTGGCCCCTCATGTTCGGTCTCGCCTGCTGCGCCATCGAAATGATCGCCGCCCAAGCCGCCCGCTACGACATGGCGCGCTTCGGCATGGAAGTCATGCGCCCCACCCCGCGCCAGGCAGACCTGATGCTCGTCTCCGGCACCGTCACTAAAAAGATGGTGCCAGCCATCGTGCGCCTCTACAACCAAATGCCCGAACCGAAATACGTCGTCGCCATGGGCGCCTGCGCCTCCGGCGGCGGTCCCTTCAAAGAAGGCTACAACGTGGTGGCGGGCATTGACAAATTCATCCCCGTAGACGTGTACATCCCCGGCTGCCCTCCCACCCCGCAGGCGCTGATTGCAGGGCTGATCAAACTGCAGGAAAAGATAGACAAAGAATCGCTCAAGAAAGTGCGCTGGTACCGCAAAGGACCCGACGCTGTGGAAATCCCCGTTCCCATTCTGGGACCCGACCTGATTGACCCGCGCCGCAGCGCCGAAATCAAACAGATTGCCGCCACGCTTGCCGTCAAGGAAGGTGAATCATGACCGCCCCCGCCTCCACCCAGACCGTTGACCTGGCTGCCCGTTTCCCGGGCATTGTCACCGCCGACACCCGTCCCGGCTACTTCGGCTTCATCGTCGAAAAGGACAAACTCGTCGAAGTCGCCACTGCCATCCGCGACGAATTCGGCTACGACCTGCTCACCGCCGTCACCGCAGTGGACTACCTCCCCGAAGGCAAAATGGAAGTGGTCTATCATGCCTACAAAACCACCGGCGGGCCGGGGCTGGTCTTCCGCGTGCAGGTGCCGCGCGTGGACCCGATTGAGGTGCCGTCGCTCATCAACGTCTATCCCGGCGCCGACCTGCAGGAACGCGAAGCCTGGGACCTGATGGGCATCAAATTCACCGGTCACCCCGACCTGCGCCGCATCCTCATGTGGGAAGGCTTCGAAGGTCACCCGCTCCGCAAAGACTGGAAGGAACCCTTCTACGAGGAGGACGCCAAACCCTTCAAAAGCCGCTGGCCCGACGGCAAACACGTCATGGCGGAAGACCGCAATCCGTTCAAGGACAACCTGAAGTTCCCCGAAAACTTCGACCCCGAAAAATGGATTCCCGACAACGATAACATGCTCTACCAATCCCTCAAGCGCTACACGCTGAAGAACGAAGACGGATTGGAGACCGACCATATCGTCGTCAACATGGGACCGCAGCATCCCTCCACGCATGGCGTGTTCCGCGCCGCCATCGCCCTCGATGGCGAGACCATCATCGGGCTGAAGCCTGTCGTCGGCTACCTGCACCGCAACCACGACAAAATCGGCGAGCGCAACACCTTCCTGCAGAACATGCCCTACACCGACCGTCTCGACTACTTCAACTCGATGAGCAACAACCTTGCCTATGCCATCACAGTCGAGAAACTGATGAACATCCCGGTGGCGGAACGCGCCGAGTACATCCGCGTCATCATGGCGGAACTCAGCCGTATCCAGAATCACCTTGTCTTTGTCGGCATGCTGCTCAACGACCTGGGCGCCATGTACACCCCGGCGCTCTACGCCTTCGAAGAACGCGAACTCATCCTCGACATCTTCGAAGCGGTTGCCGGCTCGCGCATGATGTGCAACTACCTGCGCTTCGGCGGCGTGGTGCGCGATGTCCCCCCGTATGTGATGCAAAAAATCAAAGACCTGGCATTCGACCGACTGCCCGCCAAAACCGACGAAATGGACCGCCTGCTCAGCGAAAACGAAGTGCTGGTTGCCCGTCTCAAGGGCGTGCCGGTCATTGACGGCGAAACGGCAATCCGCTACTCGGTCACGGGACCCGTCCTGCGCGCCGCCGGCGTACCCTACGACATCCGCCGCGCCGACCCGTACAGCATCTACGACCGCTTCGACTTCGACGTGGCAGTCCGCTACAACGGCGACTTATACGACAACTATCTCATCCGTCTGGATGAAATCCGCCAGTCGCTGCGCATCATCCAGCAGGCGGTCAAGCAGATTCCGGATGGACCGATCAACTCTCAGAAACCGCAGTACCAGGTGCGGGTCCCGGCAGGCGAAGCGTATGGGCGCATCGAGTCGCCGAAGGGCGAGTTGGCGTTCTACGTCGTCTCGAACGGCAAACCCAATCCGTGGCGCTATCATGTGCGCCCCGCGTCGTTCGTCAACATCACCTGCCTCGAAAAGATTTGCCTCGGCACCAAAATTGCCGACTTCGTGGCGCTGCTCGGCGTGCTGGATATCGTGATGGGCGAGTTGGATAGATAAGGAAATATTGCGTAGCGCCGTCGGCGTTAGAGAACGCCATCTACGCAAAGGAGATTTTTATGTACGGAAAAGGCATACTCAAAGGACTGAGCGTCACCTGGAAGCGGTTCTGGAATACGTACCTTGAAGATATTTCCTGGCTGTTGAGCGGCAAGAAACGCTACTTCACCGAAGAGGGCGTAAAACACCGCGCGAGCAAATATGCGCGGGGCATTTTCACCGTGCAATACCCGGAAGAAAGATTGATTCTGCCGGAAGAATTCCGCTATGTGCCGTTCCTGGTCTATGACGAAGGGGAGGGCGGGAAAAAGGAAGTGCGCTGCACCTCCTGCGGCATCTGCGCCAAGGTCTGCCCGCCGCAGTGCATTTGGATTGTGCGCTCGAACGACCCGAACACCGGGCGTCCTGTTCCCGAACCGACCGAGTTCTACATTGACATGGACATCTGCATGAACTGCGGGTTCTGCGCCGAATACTGCCCCTTCGACGCAATCAAGATGGATCACGATTTCGAGATCGCCTCCTACGGGCGGAACGTGTATAATCTCGAAAAACTGCTCAAACCCGCTTCGTATTACGCGAGCATCCGACCGGAAAATTATGCCCGCGAGGAGGAAGCCCGCAAGGCAAAAGAAGCGGCAAAAGCAGCGAAGGCAGCCGCCAAACCAGCGGCGTAACCCGCTCACGGCTCACACAGGGGCACAAAGGTGTGGCTGATACACCTTGTGCCCCTTACGTTTACTGCTTCCTGTATAAATAA
This sequence comes from Anaerolineales bacterium, assembly GCA_034432325.1. Taxonomy (GTDB): domain Bacteria; phylum Chloroflexota; class Anaerolineae; order Anaerolineales; family Villigracilaceae; genus Defluviilinea. The sequence goes on along the minus strand of DAOUBY010000053.1, from coordinate 345 downwards.
CTCACCTTACGCGGTAGCACGAGATTTATCTCGTATTTTCAGGCGACATAAATGTCGCGCTACGGGAAAACTGCGTAACATCAGTAAATAACTCACTTTACGCAGTAGCGCGAGATTCATCTCGCATTCGACATGAATGTCGCGCTACGGAAAAACTGTGTAACATCAGTAAATAACTGAACTGATGCAGCCCAAAAGCAGGAGAATCCGACGATTTTAGTTCAAATATGTACGCAGTACACTGTAAGAACTTTTTAGAGAGTGTTTTATAAATCGGGGTTTACCGTAGATGAACACGGATGAACACTGATTCTGAAGAAAAACGGGATGAAGTTACCTTGTAAA
>DAOUBY010000052.1:0-6659 GCA_034432325.1 Anaerolineales bacterium | reverse complement strand
CGGAAAGCGTGGTCAGGTCAATGCAGGTGACGGCGCGCAGCAGCCATGCCGCCTGCCAGTCTTTTTTCACGGTGCGGCGGGCGGGGAGTGTGGCAACGCGCCGCTCGACCGCGCTTTTGTTGACGTGCGCGCCCATCACCCAGTCGAGGTCAAGGGGCGTGCCGGGGTTGCGGTTGTGGTTACTTGTCATGGAAACTCCAGAGTATGGTCGTTCTCATTATACAGCCGTCAGCGAAAAGATTCTGTGCGGAAATTCCTGGTAGTATTTCACCTTGTTTTCATATATACTTGCAATAAATCTCACAATTCGAGGCGGCGATGGAACCAGGACAGCAAATCGGTTTTCGTTTTCCGTTCGGCGAAGAATCCTGCGAGCATGAGTTCAAGGTTCTTCAAGAGGAATACAAAAGATTCTACTATAACCAGAGCCGTTTCAACATCGAAGCCCTGGAGGAGGATGTTTATCTGATCGTAGGGAGGCGCGGCTCTGGAAAGACATCGCTCACCAAATATTTTGGGTTTCAGGAACACATCAAAAACGCCCACAGCATTGACGTTGATGAACCGAATGTGTACAGCGGCATTCTGCAGGGCTTGGCGGAACGGCAATATCTTTCCGCCGATCTGGCGGTCATCGAAGTGGGAAAGATTTGGGATTATCTGATCTGGTCGCTGATCTTCGACGAATTCCGCGAAAGAGACTCTGCCATTAAAGCCGCCAGTCTGATGATTCGCAAGGGAACCGCCTCTCACTTTGTCTATGACCTTCTGACCGGCTTGTTGAACAAATACGTGGATGAGAGCGGGCGGGTTGCCAGCGAGATTTCTGCAACCACATCGTCGCCGGTGTTCGAACATGCAAAAGCCAAAGTGCTGGAAATTACGCGACGGGAACCGGTCATCGTGGCGATTGACACGTTCGAGCGGTACAACCGTGAAGATACGCCAATGATGATCGTCACTGCCGCCCTCATTCAGCGCGCCAATGAATTCAACATCTCTTACGCGCATCGCGGGATTCACGTCAAGGCGTTCGTTTCGGCGGAGATTTTCCCGCACATCAAGGAAAGCGTCATCACCAATACCACCAAGTTCATCCGCAATCCGGTTTATCTGCGCTGGAAGCCCAAGGATTTGATTCGGCTGATCATGTGGCGCTTCCACCGCTACATGGAGGAACGCGGGCAGCGCATCGCGCTCCGCGAACCTGCCTGGGATAACTTCGACGACATTCTGGAAAAACTCTGGAATCCCTATTTTGGAGAAACGGTTCAAAACCTGCGCGGCGGGAAAGAACGCAGTTTCCCCTATATTTTGCGCCACACCCAAATGAGACCGCGCCAACTGGTGGTGATTTGCAACCAGATTGCCCGTCAGGCAGAGAGAAGCGGCAAGTTCCCGCATTTCAAGGAGACGTCCATTTCCCAAATCATTTCAGAATGTGAATACGATCTGGCAGACGAGGTCTTGAACTCCTACGACCTGATTTACCCGCGTGTGGCAGACATCATCACTGCGCTGACAAATGCGCCGATGGTCTTTAAGGGCAATTATCTGGATCAAGTCGCCAAGCGGACTTCCAGCGCATGGGCGCCGGGCACCTACTCCACAGCCGCCTTCCGCCGCGTGGTGGCTGAACTTGGGATTGTGGGCAAGGTGCGAAGCAAGGACGAGTCGAGCATGATTATCGCCGCCGATTTCGAGTATGCCATGCAGGACCGCCTCACCCTCACCAGCGATGATGAGTGCGTCATTCACCCGATGTTTTATTCCAAACTCCAGGTGAAAAAGAACGGCTGGATCGTCTATCCCTTCCCCGAACACGAGGATTATCAGCCGCTGTTGGACTAGAGCAGCCCCCATGAACTCCATCCGCAAATACTGGGCAATCTTCCAGATCACGCTCATCAATTCGCTTGCCTACCCCGGCGAACTCATCGGGCGCAGCCTGATGATTGTGCCGTTCATGTGGATCTTCTACCAGTTGTGGAAGGTCACGTTTGGCGCGGCCGGCGCCGGCACCATCAACGGCATGACGCTCTACAGCACGATGTGGTACCTGATGATGGCGGAGACCATCGAACTCAGCCGCCCGCAACTTGCGCGGACGATCTCGGAAAACGTGAAAGACGGCTCCATTGCCTACATCCTCAACAAGCCCTACAACTTTCTGCTCTACCAGTTCAGCAACTCGATGGGCGAGACGGTCTTCCGCGCGGCGATGAACGCGCTCTTCGGCGGGATTGTGGTCTGGTGGCTGGTGGGAGCGCCGCCCGCGCCGCTTGGCTGGGCGTTTGCCGCACTTGCCCTGCTTGGCACATGGATCATGAACTTTTGCATCACCTGCCTGATTGGGCTTTCGGCATTCCTCGTGGAGGAGGTCTCGCCGTTCATGTGGATTTACCAGAAGTTCGTTTTCATCCTCGGCGGATTTCTCATCCCGCTCGATTTTTACCCGAGCTGGCTGCAGGCGATTGCCAGGTCTCTGCCCTTCGCTTACATGATTTACGGACCGTCGAAGTTGTTCGTGGACCCTTCGCCGCAACTGCTCCTGAACGTCCTTTCCATGCAGGCGGTTTGGAGTGCGGCGCTGGGCGTTATCCTTGTCCTGTCTTACCGCCGCGGAGTGGCATATCTCACGGTGAATGGCGGTTGACAAATTCGCACGTTGGCAGGCTGAAACGTTCGAACCTTCCAACCTGTAAATCTTCAAACGATAAGATAAGAATGAAACACTTCAAATTCCTGTTCGCCATCTGGAAGGCAAACCTGCAATCGGTCATGGAGTACCGCGTGTCGTTTTTGACGCAGGTCATCGGGATGATGCTCAACAACTTCATCTACTTTGCCATCTGGCTGATTTTTTTCGACCGCTTCAAGGATGTGCGCGGCTGGGGCGCCAGCGACATGTACGTCACCTTCGGGGTGCTTGCCAGCGCGTTTGGGCTGGTTTCGCTGTTCTTCGGCAACGCCTTCGTCCTCGGCGACATCGTCAACAGCGGGCGGCTCGATTACTACCTCTCGCTCCCCCGCCCTGTCCTGCTCCATGCCGTTGCCAGCCGCATGATCACCAGCGGCATGGGGGATTTCACCTATGGCTTCATCAGTTATGCGCTTTCGGGTCAGTTCACCTGGGACGGGCTTTTGCGCTTCGTTCTTGCCATTCTGCTGGCGGCGGCGGTGTTTGCCGCGTTCCTCATCCTGGTCAACAGCCTGGCGTTTTGGGCTGGCATCGTTTCGAGTTTCACCAACCTGATGATCAACGCCATGCTCACCTTCGGCATCTACCCCATCACGCTTTTCGATAACTACGCCAAACTCATCCTCTTCACGGTCATCCCCGCCGCGCTGATGGGGGCGGTCCCTGCCGAGTACATTCGCGCCGCGAGCTGGCAGACGCTCGGCGAACTCCTGCTTGGGGCGGCGATTCTGCTTGGGTTGGCAGTGACAGTTTTCAGGTCGGGGTTGAGGCGGTACGAATCGGGCAGCGCCATCCAAATCGAGGTGTAGCGTCAGGTTACAGGGGCGTCCTCCAGGCGGTTTTGAGCGGTGAATTTCTGGTATAATCTCGGCTCGTGACTGGTCCTGCAAGCGGTTTCACTCGAGACTGCAAGCACGGAGACCTGCATAATCTTGTAGAAAGGAAAGCAAACGTCATGCCCTTACAGAAAGAAGTAAAGGCGGGGCTCATCTCGAAGTACCACCGTCATGACAGCGATACCGGCTCCCCCGAAGTCCAGATCGCCATCCTGACGGGGCGCATCCAGCAGTTGACCGAACACCTGCGCGCCAACAAAAAAGACGAGTCCTGCCGCCGCGGGCTTCTCAAACTGGTCGGACAGCGCCGCCGCATGCTGACATATCTGCGCAAAGTGGATTACAAGCGGTATCTGGCTGTGACCGAAAGTTTGAACCTGCGCCACAAGTAGTGTTCTTTGTAGGGGCGGAGCATTCCTCCGCCCCTACACATTTCATCCGCCGTCAGGAATTGAACAGCGCGAATGACCCCGGTCATTCACACTCTTCAGTCCCTGACTCAAGGCGGAAACCAAATTGCAGGGCTTGCATTGACCGCAATCAACTAACCGTCGTACCCGCGAACACGCGAAGAGGACAACCGGCTTTGCGCGTTTTGCGTTTGCCGGAAGGCGGTCGGTGCAGGCAGTTTAGGAGACAAAATGAAACCCGAATCCAAAAAATATTCAACCACTGTCGGAGGGCAGACCCTCACCTTCGAAACCGGTAAACTTGCCGGACAGGCAGGCGGCGCGGTGACCTTCGGCACAGCCGAGTCGATGGTCTTTGCCGCCGCCACCATGGGCGACGTGCGCGAAGGCATTGACTTCTTCCCGCTCAGCGTGGAATACGAAGAAAGGCTCTACGCCGGCGGGAAAATCCCCGGTTCGTTCTTCCGGCGGGAGGGCAAAGCCTCCACCGAAGCCGTGCTCACCGCGCGGCTCACCGACCGCCCCATCCGCCCGCTGTTCCAGGATGGCATGCGCAACGAAGTGCAGGTCATCATCTATTCCTACTCGTCCGACGGCGTCAACCCGCTCGACATCCTCGCCATCAACGCCGCCTCCGCCGCCATCATGATCTCGGACATCCCCTGGAACGGACCCATCGGCGCGGTGCGCGTCGGACGCGTGAACGGGGAATTCGTCATCAACCCCACCTTCGCCCAGATGGACGCCTCTGATCTGGACCTGCGGATTGCCGGCACCAAAGACGCCATTCTCATGGTGGAGTGCGGCGCAGACGAAATCCCCGAAGACGTGATGGTGCAGGCGCTCGAACTGGGTCACAAAGCCCTTCAACCGTTGATTGACATTCAACTGCAAATGGCGGCGGAAGTGGGCAAACCCAAACGCCAGGTGGAGTTATTCCTGCCCAGCGAAGAAATCAAAAAGAAAGTCTTTGAGCGCGTGAGCGGACCGCTGAACGAACTGCTCGAAAAACCGCTCTCCAAAAATGAGTTTTACACCGGCGTGACGGCAATCAAACAGCAGGCAGAAGCCGAACTTTGCACCGTGCCGGAAGGCGGCGACCCCGCCGATTACATCCCCGTCAACATGTTCCGTGAGGCGTTCGAAATGGCGGAGCAGGCGGTCGTCCGTGAGCGCATCCTGAGCCTGGGCAAACGTCCCGATGGGCGCACGCCGACCGAGATTCGCCCGATTTGGTGCGAGGTGAATGTTTCGCCGCGCGCGCATGGCACAGGTCTGTTCACCCGCGGCGAGACTCAAATTCTCTCGTTCGTCACGCTCGGCACCCTGGGCGAGGCGCAGGAACTGGACAACCTCTCCCCCATCGAGACGAAACGCTACATGCACCACTACAACTTCCCGCCGTTCAGCACGGGCGAGGTCAAGCCTCTGCGCGGACAGAGCCGGCGCGAGATCGGGCATGGAGCGCTGGCAGAGCGCGCGCTGGAACCGGTCATTCCCAGCGAAGAGTCGTTCCCGTATGCCATCCGCGTCGTGTCCGAGGCGTTGTCTTCCAACGGTTCGACCTCGATGGGTTCGGTCTGCGGCTCGACCCTGGCGCTGATGGACGCCGGCGTGCCGATCAAAGCCCCGGTCTCGGGTGTGGCGATGGGTCTCATCACCGATGAAAGCGGACGCTACAAAATCCTGACCGACATCCAAGGCACCGAAGACCACCTCGGCGATATGGATTTCAAGGTGGCTGGCACCGAGAAAGGCATCACCGCCCTGCAAATGGACATCAAAATCAGCGGCTTGAGCGCGCAGATGATGAAGGAAGCGCTGGAACAGGCGCGCGAGGCGCGCATGCACATCCTGGGGAAGATGCTCGAGGTCATCCCTGCGCCGCGCCCGCAAATCAAGGATCACGCGCCGCGCATCATCACGGTGAAGATCCCGGTGGATAAAATCGGCGCGTTGATCGGTCCCGGCGGGAAGAACATCCGCGCTTTGCAGGAAGAGACCGGCACCAAAATTGACGTACAGGAAGACGGCACCGTGTACATCGCCTCGACCGACGGCGCCGGCGCGAAGATCGCGCAGGAGCGCGTGGAATCGCTGGGCGAAAACGCCGTCGTCGGCAATATCTACACCGGCAAGGTGGTGCGCATCGAAGCCTTTGGCGCATTTGTGGAGATTTTGCCCGGCGTGGATGGACTCGTCCACATCTCGCAGCTGGACAGCGAGCGCGTCAACAAGGTGGAAGACGTGGTCAATCTGGGCGACGAGATTACCGTGATGGTGACCGACATTGATCCGCAGGGCAAGATCCGCCTCTCGCGGCAGGCAGTGCTCGAAGGCTGGACCGCCGAGGAGGCGCGTGAAAAAGATCAGCGCAAGCCCGGCGGGGGCGGCGGCGGACGTCCCGGCGGAGGGGGACGGGGCGGCGACCGCGGAGGCAGAGGCGGGGGCGACCGCCGCGGCGGACGGGATCGAAGATAAAGAAAAAGACTTCCGAGGCACAAAGGCTTCGGAAGTCTTTTTTTGTCAAGATGATGTTATGCAGTTTCTACAGAGCGTGGCACATCGTCCCCGAATGGGGATTCATGTCGCTTGAAAATGCGAGATATTCCAAATTATTCTTGACTGCACTGAAAAAACCTTTTCTTACCACGAAGAACACAAAGACCACGAAGTTTTTTTAAATCATCTTGCATCGAATTTCAAGATTCT
>DAOUBY010000051.1:0-7369 GCA_034432325.1 Anaerolineales bacterium | reverse complement strand
TTTTTTGCATCGAATTACGCGAATTACACAAAAATTGGGTTCATTCGCGTCCATTCGATGCCGCTTTTGCTGACTTTGAGAAAACCATATTTTTCAAGCGAAATTTGCTTGTAAAGCCCGAAAATGCGTGCTATAATCCGCCCGCTCTGAAAACGAAATCATGCAAAGGTAAGAAGGAAGAACGACAATGGCAGACATCATCAAGGCTCTGGAAGCCAAGAAAAACGAAAACATCCCCGCGATTCGGTCCGGCGACAGCGTGAGCGTGCACGTCAAAATCAAGGAAGGCAACCGCGAGCGCATCCAGGAATTCAAAGGCACCGTCATCCGCGCGCGCAAGGGCGGCAACGACGAATCCATCACCGTGCGCCGTGTGGCATCCAACGGCATCGGCGTGGAGCGCACGTTCCTGCTCCGCTCTCCGCGCATTGACAAGATCGTGGTGGAACGTCACGGTCAGGTCCGCCGCGCGCAGCTCTACTTCATGCGCGAGCGCACGGGCAAATCCGCCCGCCTCAAGCAGAAGTTTGACAAATAACGAACGCAAAGGACGCCCGCACGGGCGTCCTTTTTGATTACAATTGGGGACATGAAACCACTCATCGGCATCACCACCAACCAGTCCACCAACGCCAACGGTCACCCCACCGTTACGCTCATGCAGGCATACATCCACGCCATCATGCAGGCGGGCGGCGTGCCGGTTCTCATCCCGTCCATGATTCATGCGGACGGATGGGATGCTCTCTATGACCGCCTCGACGGGATTCTCTTCTCCGGAGGCGGCGACATCGCCATCGAGCATTTTGCCGGCGAGCCGCATCCCCGCGTCTATGGCGTGGACCCGGAACGGGATTCCATCGAACTGAAACTGATCCACGCCTCGGCCGCAGACGGCAAACCCTTCCTCGGCATCTGCCGCGGATGCCAGCTGGTCAACGTCGGCTTGGGCGGGACGCTCTACACTCACCTTGCCGACCAACTGCCCGGCGCCCTCGACCATGCCTATCCCGGTCACCTGCGGACAACGCTCGTGCATCAGGTCAAAATCGAGGAAGGGACGCGCGTGGCGGAAATTTTGGGCGAGCCGATTGTCCGCGTCAACAGCCTGCATCACCAGGGGGTGAAAGACCTTGCTCCCTCCCTGCGCCCTGCGGCGTACGCGCCGGACGGGCTGATCGAAGCCGTGGAACTGCCCGACCATCCCTTCGGCATTGCCGTGCAATGGCATCCCGAATGGCTGACCGATCAGGAGCCTACGCGGAATCTGTTCCGAAAGTTTGTGGAAGCGGCAGGAAAATAACGATTGGCGGCGACCGCAGAATCTCCCATCGGCATTTTTGACTCCGGCGTAGGGGGGCTGTCTGTGCTGCGGGCGATCCGCGCGCAGATGCCGGACGAAGCGATATTGTATTTCGGCGACCAGGGACACATTCCCTACGGTCCGCGCCCAATGCAGCAGATACGGCAGTTTTCGGAAGCGATTACGAACTTTCTGCTGGCGCGCGGCGCAAAGATCATCGTCGTTGCATGCAACACTGCGTCGGCGGCGGCGCTGAAGTATCTGCGCGAAAAGTTCCCCGCCGTGCAGTTCGTCGGCATGGAGCCGGCGGTCAAGCCTGCGGCGGAGACCACGCAAACGGGCAGGGTCGGCGTCCTTGCCACGCCGGCGACCTTTCAGGGGGCGTTGTATGCCTCGGTGGTGGAGCGGTTTGCCAATGGCGTGAAGTTGTTCCAGGATACCTGCCCCGGCCTCGTGCAGCAAATTGAGCAGGGGAACTTGAGCGGCGGCGAGACCCGCAGAATTCTGGAAGACGCGCTCCTGCCCATGCTCGAACAAAACATTGACACTGTTGTGCTGGGCTGCACGCACTATCCCTTTGTGATTCCGCTCATTCAGGAGATTGCGGGAGAAAAGGTTCGGGTGATTGACCCAGCCCCGGCGGTGGCGCGACAGGTCAAACGTCTGCTGGAGGCGGGAGGGTTGAGAAGGGCTTCGCCGGGGCGGGGCGAGGTCAGGTTTTATACGTCGGGCAATCCCGATGCGTTGAAGTCTCTGCTGCCTGTGTTGTTGGGGGAGAGCGGTGTGGTGGAAGGCGTCGCGTGGGCAGACGACGCTTCCCTCACAGCGCCCACGCCAGCATGAAGCCAAAGATGGCGACGATCACGCCCAGGTGCAGAAACAGGTGAGTTCCCGTGATGATGGTGTAGGGACCGAGAACGAACAGCAGGACGTAGTTGAGAACGACCAGCAGAATGCCGATGAACGGCAGCAGCCCCTTGCGGTGGGCAAAAAAGGTCGAGGCGCGGTCAACGAGTTTGGAAAGCCATTTCATATTTCTTCTTCCTCTTCGAGGTGATTTCCCGAAACCTGCCATTCGCTGAATTGCGCCAGCAGCCGCCCGGGGATGCGTCCCTGCAGGTAGACGCCGCCGCGTCCGTGTTCGATCAATTCCACCTGTCCCGCTTCATGGAACAGCGAGATGAGCGCGCCCTGCTGATAGGGAAGTTTGACGCGGATGGGGGTGTACGTCTCGTACAATTCCTCCTGAAGGACGCGCAGCAGGTCGCGCAGACCGCTTCCTTCGACGGCGGAAATTGCCACTGCCTTCGGGAAATTTGCGGTCAAGTCCTGAGCCGCTTTGGGGTCGCGCAAGCGGTCAATTTTGTTCAGGGCGGTGACGACGGGGATGTGCTGCGCTTCGATTTTACTCAGCGTTTCCTGCACGGCTTTGAATTGGTTCATGGCGTTTGGATGGGAAATATCCACCACGTGCAGGAGCAGGTCGGCTTCGGCAATTTCCTCCAGCGTGGCGTGAAAGGATTCGATCAGCGTGGTGGGTAATTTTTGAATGAAGCCGACGGTGTCGGTGAAGAGCGCCTGATAGCCGCCGGGCAATTCCACGCGGCGGGTGGTGGGGTCGAGCGTGGCAAAGAGCTGATCCGCCGCATACACGCCGGCTTTGGCGATGCGGTTGAGGAGGGTGGATTTGCCGGCGTTGGTGTAGCCCACCAGGGCGACGGTGGGGATGCGTGAACGCCGCCGCTGTGCGCGGTAGCGCTGGCGGTGGGCGCGAATTTTTTCCAGTTCCCTTTTGAGGTGGGTGATGCGCTTGCGGATGGCGCGTTTGTCCACTTCCAGCTGGGTTTCGCCGGGACCGCGCAAGCCCACGCCGCCGGTCGAGCCGGCGCGCCCGCCTCCGCCGCCCGCCTGACGTTCCAGATGCGTCCATTGACCGGTCAGGCGCGGCAGGTAATATTCGTATTGGGCGAGTTCCACCTGCAGCATGCCTTCGCTGGTGTGAGCGTGCTGGGCGAAGATGTCGAGAATCAGCGCGGTGCGGTCGAGCACGCGGACATTTTTGCCGATTGCCAGCTGCAGTTCGCGCTGATGACGCGGGGAGAGTTCGTCGTCGAAGATGACCACCTGGGCAAGCGTCTCTTCGACGAGCGCTTTCAATTCCTCCACCTTGCCGGGACCGATATAGGTCTTCACATGCGGGCGGTCGAGTTTTTGGGTCAATTCGCCGACGACCTCCAGCCCGGCGGTATCTGCCAGCAGGGCGAGTTCGGTGAGCGAGTCTTCGAGAGAAAGCAGCGTGTCTTGCTGATACAGTTCCACGCCGACGAGAAACGCGCGTTCGCGCGGCGGCTGGGTGGATTCGGGAGATTTTTTAGCCAATGCGTCTATTCCTTTTTGTCGAGTTCATCGAATAATTTTGCCATTTTCGTTTCGGCGGTTTCGGTACGGATGGGAATCAGGATGTGGAAGGTGGAGCCGGGGCATTTTTGCTCGTCGTACCCTTCCGATTCGACCCAAATCGAACCGCCGTGCGCTTCGAGAATTCCGCGGGCAATCGGCAGCCCCAGCCCAACGCCGGCGCCTTTGAATTTGGTCTTCCCGCTGGAGTGTAAATTCAGGCGTCCCACCTGGTCGAATTTTTCGAAGATCACCGCCTGGTTTTCGAGCGAAATGCCGATGCCGTTATCTGTGACGGTCACTTCGATGAAGCCGGGCAAGGTCCTGCCGTCCACGATGATTTTGCCGCCGTCGGGCGTGTACTTGATGGCGTTCTCGATGATGTTGCGAATCGCCTGCAGGATGCGCGCCGAGTCGACGGAAATCCACTGGTCGCTGCCCTCGAAGCGGCGGATTTCCAGCGTTTGGCGGCGTTTTTGCGCCGTTGCAGCAAAGTCATGCTCGAGGATTTCGAGAAGCGTATCGAGTTGAATCGGCTGGACGTTCAAACTAAGCAGGTCATTGTCAATCATCGAAACATCCAGCATATCGTCCACAATGGAGCGCAGGCGTTTGATGCCGCTTTGCATCCCTGCCAGCAGGCTGTCCAGCGGCAAACCTTTGCCTTCGCGGAGCATATCTTCCATCATGGAGGCGTAACCGTCAATCAGTGTGAGCGGCGTCTTGAGTTCGTGCGCCGCCACCGAAATAAACGCGGATTTGCTGCGATCCACCCGCGCCAACTGCTTTTGCGCCTTTTCCATTTCGCTCGAAATGTACGCCACGCGGGTTTCCATTTCGTAACGCGCCACCACGCCCAGCCCATAGGTGAAAATCGGAAACACCGCCGCCAGCAAATCGAGCGCCTGCTGTTTGGTGAGCGTTTCCTTTGCCGCCTGAATGGTCAGCGCCATCATGCGGTTGAGCAGAAACGTGACCTGATACATGCCCGCCTCGAGTCCGCTTTCCGTCGAAGATTTTGCCCAGTCGAGCAGGACGGAGTCCATCCACGCCGTATCCCCGCTGTTGACCGTTTGAATCAGCAGGTCGAAGAACCGCTCCAACTGTTCGTTGAGACCGGCGCGCATTTCCGCATCCTGCGCCAGTTCCTCTCCAACGAGTTGAATCCACACAGGGCGAATCTTTGCGAGAATTTTCTGAATCGGCACGGGTCTTCGCGGCACGGACGTATTTTATCAGGGTTGGGCGCTTTGCCCCGTCAGCCAGGCTTGCAAAGTCTCGCCCACTGCCTGCAAACTCTGCGGCGAGACCTTGTCCGGCGTATCCTGCACGGTATGCCAGTAGGGGTAATCAAAGTCAATGATGTCCACTGCGGGAATGCCCGCCTCGAGGAACGGCGTGTGGTCGTCGAGCATGGAAAATTTGTATTCGGGGATGAACACATCCTCATATCCCAGCGCGCGCGCCGCCGCCCAAATTTCATCGGTCAGCGCTGGGGTGGAATTGCGCTCCTTGTAAATTTGCAAATCTGCATCGCCAATCATGTCCACAATCACCACTGCCCGCGGCTGAATGGGGTTCATGCGCACAAACTCACGCGAGCCGAGAATCCAATCCCAGCCCTCGATGCGCCCGTTATCTTCCGCGTCGAAGAACACCAGCCACACGGGAACCGTATCCTCCGGCAAAACGCGCGCCAGCTCGAGCAAAACCGCCACCCCCGAAGCGCCGTCGTTTGCGCCCGGCACAGGCAGGGAATGATTCGCCGGGTCGGGGTCGTGATCGGCAAACATGCGGCTGTCGTAATGCGCTCCCAAAATGACCTGCGGAGGCGCATCTCCCCGTTTTGCCACGAGATTGAAGACCGCATGACCCATCGCCTCCGACTCCTGCACCTCCACCTGCCAGCCCGCCGCCTCAAGTTCCTCCCGCATCCAGGCGCGGACCTGCGCGTGTCCCTCCGACCCGGGCGTCCGCGCCCCGAAACCGACCTGGGTGACCACGTCGGCATGAGCGCGCTGACCGTCGAATTGGGCAGAGTCAGGCTGCGGCTGAGTCTGAAACGCAAAGACGTACCAGCCGATGGTGGCGGCAAGCAGAAGTCCGATGAGCGTCAGGTAGAGGGCGATGGATCGGTTTTTCAAGCGTGAACCCCATCGAGCAGAGCGCGCAGGTCTGCCAGGGCGCGTTCGGCGTATGCCCTGCCGCGTTCCCGTTTGTTGATTTTCGCCTCCAGCGGCGGCAGGATGCCGAAATTCGCCTTCATCGGCTGAAAATCCTTGAGATCGGCATGCGTAACGTACTGACACAACGCGCCGAGCATGGTAGTGGGCGGCAGAGTGAGCGGCTGTTCTCCGTGAAGCAGGCGCGCCGCGTTGATGCCCGCCAGCAGACCGGTGGCGATGTTGCCCATGTATCCCTCCACGCCCGTGATTTGACCGGCAAAGAGCAAATCGTCGCGCCGCCGAAATTGCAGGGTGGGGCGCAGGAGTTTGGGCGAGGCGATGAACGTGTTGCGGTGCATTTGCCCGTAGCGCAGGAACTCGGCGTTTTCCAAACCCGGTATCATGCGGAAGACGCGCTTTTGCTCCGGGAATTTCAGGTTGGTCTGGAAGCCCACCATGTTATACAGGCTTCCCGCCAGGTTATCCTGCCGCAATTGCACCACCGCGTACGGACGTTTGCCCGTGCGCGGGTCGCGCAGCCCCACCGGGCGCATGGGACCGAACGCCAGCGAATCCAGCCCGCGCTCGGCGATGATTTCCACCGGCAGGCAGCCTTCGAAGAATTGTCCTGCCTTCACGCCGCTTTTGATGGCTTCCTCGAATGAGCGCAGTTCGATGCGTTCGGCTTGCAGAAGAGCCTCCACGAAGGCGTAGTACTCTTCCTTCGACATCGGGCAGTTGATGTAATCGCCCTCCTCCTGCTCGCCTGTGCCGTAGCGCGAGGCGCGAAAGGCGATTTCCATGTTGATCGAATCGGCGTGGATGACCGGGGCGATGGCGTCGAAGAAAAACAGGTGTTCCTCGCCGCTCAACGCGGCAATGGACTGTGACAACGCCGGCGAAGTCAACGGTCCGCTGGCGATGATGGCGGGGGCGTTCGGTATCTCCCGCACCTCCTCGCGGACGATTTCGATGTTGGGGTGCGTCTCGATGCGCTCGGTCACCTTGCGGGCAAACAATTCACGGTCCACTGCCAGCGCGCCGCCCGCCGGCAGCGCCGCCTCCCCGGCGCATTCCAGCAGCATCGAGCCGAGCAGACGCGCCTCTTCCTTGAGCAAGCCCGAGGCGCGGTCGGGAAGGTTCGAGCCGAGCGAATTCGAGCAGACCAGTTCCGCCAGGTCGGCGGTCTGATGCGCGCCCGTCTGCGCCCGAGGGCGCATTTCGAAGAGACGCACGTTCAATCCGCGCTGGGCGGCTTGCCAGGCGGCTTCACTGCCAGCCAGTCCGCCGCCGATGATGATGAGTTCAGTCATGATGTGATTCTACCATTTCGCGCCTGCGGATTCCCGCTGGTGGGTTTTTCGCATCGAATTACGCGAATTTCAGTACTTCACAAAAGCGCGTATTTGGCGGTCTCTACCGCCGAATTTGCGCTAGAGAGCGCAAGTTACGCAGGATTTTCGTGATCTACTGAATTTACACAACTTTCAGCACACTACCTCAT